>JAPLUM010000739.1 GCA_026397605.1 Verrucomicrobiota bacterium
GCTGAGGCGGTGCCGATACCAGGAAAGCTTTTTGCCTAAACTCATCCGAATGACTTCATGCCGCGACTGTGCGGCCCTCACGCATGGAGTCCATGACGGCAAAGGTCAAGCTCATGCTTTGATGTGCTTCTGGATAGGCCAGAGGATGTACCGAGTCACCTTTCAGAAAACTCAACCAAGCAGCCATCTCTTCAGCATGGCCTTTGCTGGAAAATTTCAGGACACGCTGTTTGCGGTTCTGGTGAAGGGTGAGACGTTGGAAGTTCTCACATTCTGCGATGAAACCAGACCCGAAAAGACGAAACGTTTCCTTGGGAAACGAAGCATCCCCTTCAGCTGAATAGATGATTTGTGCTGAAGAGCCATCTTTAAATTCAATCTGGACGGTGACTGAATCACCCGAACCGTGGCGACCGATACGCTGCGCGGTGACTTGGATTGGTGTACCGAGCAGGTGGCAGGCGAAGTCAAAGAAATGACAGGCCTCTCCGATGATACGTCCACCACTCTGAGCCACATCAGCATACCAATGATCAGGCGAAAGCGGCCCCGCAAAGACATGGTAAGCCAGAGATTTCGGCCCGGGGACATCTTGAAGTAGCTTCTTGAGCGCAACTGTAGCCGGTGCGAAACGCCGATTGAAACCGACCATTAGACTTCCTTTGGAGGCTAGCAGGCCAGCGCTGATTTCTGCCAATTCAGTTCGGTTGAGACAGAGTGGTTTTTCGACAAAGAGATGTTTATCTGACGCCAGTCCGCGAAGGGCAAGCTGAGCGTGTAAATGATGCCGTGTCCCAATCATGATAGCCTCACCATGATTAGAAAAAACATCCGCAGCGTCAGTCGTTGCATGCTGGAAACCAAACTTTTGTCTCACATGGCGGGCGCTTAGACCGGTTGCATTGACCACTGTTCCAAAGGTCATTTTTCCTTTCAGATCAGGCAGCAGCATGGTGCGTGTGAAGTTACCTGCGCCAATGACGTCTAGGGTTTCACAGGCTCTATTCAGACGGGCTGGCTCTAGCGGTCGCGTGACGTTTGACTTGATTTGTTCCGGCAAGGACTTGAGCGCTGCGGACTCAGCGTCATACTCGATGACCACGCCTAATTCGGCCTCTAGATGATCATAGATGGAGACAACGTCTGCGAATTGAATGGTTCGCGTCGTGATCGGCTGCAGGTTCAACTGACCCGACTTCATGAGCTGAAGACAGGACTCAAAATTCCGATTTTCAGTCCAGCGCACATGACCCATCGGATAATCGTGCCCACCCCATTCGTAGTTTGGATCATACCGCCCAGGACCATAGCTACGACTATACCGGACTTGGATGTCTTTGATATAAGCTGACTTCCATGTCAGTTCTGCATCATGCATGCCGACGATCACCATCACGCCTCGATCTCGGAGGCATGAGATAGCAAGATCTGAAGCTGCATTCCCTTTGCCACCGATGCAAAGAAGAACCGCATCCACACCACAACCATCGGTCCATTGGAGGACGGTTTCAGCTAGGTTCGATTGTGAAGAGTTGACGACGCGCTCCGCACCCATGGACAGAGCTATGTCTAAGCGCTGCTGCAGGAAATCGGTGGCGATGACTCGTGCTCCAGCAGCTTTTAGCAAGGCTGTGGCTAATTGTCCCACAAGGCCTTGGCCAATGACTAACACACGCTCACCCAATCGGCTGCCTGATTGGCGGACTGCTTCCATGGAAATGGAAGCGAGCGTCGTGTAGGCTGCCTGCCAATCTTCAACTCCGTCTGGAATCGGTGCAGCCAGAAGGTCCGGCACAGCGATCATCTCCGCATGAAAAGCACATTCGGCACCTCCGCAGGCGACACGATCACCGATGCGGAAACGAGTGTTCAGTGGGTCGACGGCTACCACCACACCTGCGGCGGAATAGCCTAGAGGTGATGGCGACTCCAAACGATTCCGCACTTTTTCCAAAGCAGACTTCCAACCCAGCGTGCGGGCTGTATCCAGCACTTTGGCCACCTGATCAGGCCGTGCTCTAGCCTTCTGAAGAAGAGACATGCGGGCTTGCTCCACCTTCATTTTTTCTGTGCCAGGAGAAATGACGGAGCGTGTTGTGCGCACAAGGATACCGCCTGGTGGCGGCATGGGCGCAGGCACCTCTTGCAGCTCAAGTCTGCCGTCTTGATATTGGGCCAACTGTTTCATCTGTGGGGATCAGCAATCAAAATAGACGCGCTTGAAGCGATCCAGCAAATAGGCACTAGCAAAGCGTGTGTTGTAGCTGAGATAGCGGGAAAAAAGCCGACGCGGCTCCTGCAACAAGCGCACTAGCCAGGTGAGACCTAACCTCTGAATCCAAGCCGGCGCATAAGCCCGCAAGCCGGCAACGAGCGTGAAGGCATCGCCAACCGCCAAGAAAGCACCGCGATGAAAGCGATGACGATTTTTGGCAATCCAAGTCTCCTGTTTCACCCCACCCAAAGCTATCCAGATGAAGTCGGCTTTGGAGGCATTGATGTCATCAATGAGGCGCGTCTCTGTGGCTGCATCCCACATGCCAAAAGGAGGAGACACAGCTCCGACGATTTGCAGATCGGGATTGAGCTCACGCGCTTTAACCTGCAATTGAGCTAGGCAGGATTCGGTGCCGCCAAAGAAGTAGTGTCGCAAATTTGGTGCCGAGTGGATCAGCGCATACTCCATGAAATAGGGGCCATAGACACGATCACGAATGTCGTGTCCCTCAAGCCAAAGCGCCCAGACAAGAGGCATACCATCTGGCATGATAAGATCAAAAGAGTGCAGCACCTCCGCAAAGTCAGCGTTTGAGTGAGCCTCACCAATCAAGTGTGTATTTGCCGCTGCAACTGCAAGTGGGCGCACCTCAGCCAACTCAGCAACGATCGACTGATAAGCCTGCTCATAGGTCACAACGTGTACCGGAGTGCCTAAAATAGAGCCCGTTGATAGCGAGGAAAGCATGGTATGTTTCGAGGCGATAAAGAAAACGTTCAGGCCACACTGGCAAGTATGCCATCAAACCGATCTTGCCAAGCGGTGACTCCTGCTTCGCGCAGAAGCCAGGAGCGCCCTGCTTGGCCCATCTCTCTCCGCTGGTCTTCAGAGATAGCCTGCATCTGAAGGACGCTTCGCGCTAAGTCGCTGGCGTTCCCAACGTCGTGTTGCAGCCCTGTGATTTCATGTTGCACGGTTTCAGTGAGTCCACCAGCACGTGCAGCCATAACGGGCTTGGCAAAATCATAGGCTTCATAGACAATAAGACCAAGCGGTTCCCACCAGATGGATGGTGCAATCAAGGCCCGACAATGCAGCAAAGCGTCCTGCTTGGTCTGGCCTGAAATCTGGCCGAGATATTCCATGTATGAATTGATCGCGCATTGATCTTTAATCCATGCGGCCAGAGGTCCATCTCCCGCTATTTTCAATACAGGTGTGTTTGAGCCCAGTTGATTTTTGAGTTCATGCCAGGCCGAGACCAATGCATGCAGTCCTTTTTCAGGAATCAAACGGCCCAAGAAGAGATAATAACCGGCATCTGAATGCGCGGGTGCAGCTGGCATCGCATCCCATGAATGCCGCAACGTAAGAATTTGATGAGGTGGGATGAGGCCACTTTCCAAGAAACGCTGCTTCATGAATTCTGATATGGCAATCCATGCAGAGACGCTTTTTAACCATCCACTGCGACGGAGCATCGCGAGCATCAGCGCACATACAGCGCTGCGCAAAACGGACCCCTGCCAAGCCCCAGCTAGGACCTCGTCGAGATGTTTTCCGTGCATCGGTCCTGCTTGTGGCTGCCCGTGATAAAACAAGGAACCATCGACGGAAAAGGGTCGGTAGTTATGAAGGTATTGGATCACTGGCAACTTGTTTTGCAGCGCACTATGATAGAGCGCAGGTGAACCCACCGGATAGACATTATGAAACATGGCTACATCAGCCCTGGTCTCATGAATGCGTTTTTCGAAGCGCTGCTTTGCACTCGGATTGTAAAAAAAGCGGAGTGCTTGGCTGGCTTTGTTTGGAGCGCCTTCCTCGGTCCATTCATGACTATCAAAGAAGCAACGGGGGACCTCATGACGTAAAGCTACGTGGCGCTGAATTTGCTCCACAGCGGTTTCTTCCCCCCCTGCTTGGAGGTAGCGATTGAAAACATGCAGGATGGTCATGCTCGGTCTTCTTGGCTACGACCATAATCTTGAAAGGCAGCCATGAGTAGGTCGGTAGTTTTTTGGACACCAATGCTGACTCGTATGGTGTCAGAGACCTGCGCGGAGCGATCTCTCATGAGTATCCCACGTTTTTCAAACCACTCTGTCATGTGGGCAGGATCTGGTGCATGAAAGAGGACAAAATTTCCCTCGGAATCATGGCACTTGAAGCCTTGTCCGCGAAGAAATGAGATAAAGCGTTCTCGCTGCTGCTTGATCTCACGAATGTGATCTTCCACGCTACTCCAATCCTCCAGCGTGGCTTGTGCTGCAACTTGAGCAAAGGTGGTGAGATGTTTTGGATTGGCAACACGCTTGACGGTTTCAATCATGGCTGCGTCGGCAATCAAGTGGCCAATACGGAGACCAGCAAGCCCACAGGCTTTGGAGAAGGTGCGAACGATGACCAGATTTCCATGTTCCCGAATGAGTGGCACGGCATCCTCTGGAGCAAATTCGGCGTAGGCTTCGTCCACAATGACCAAACTAGAAGCCGCTGCTGAACAGACCTGGGAAATGGCGGATCGAGAAAGATGATATCCAATGGGGTTGTTAGGATTCGTCAGGTAAATCACGCGCGGCAATTCCTGACGAATTCGGCTGATAAGCTGATCCATCGGAAAGACTGTGTCTCCTTCAATAGCAAACGCCATTGCTTGACCGCCACGCTGCTCAGCCACGGCTCTGAAATTGTCGTAACTTGGTGTGATGATCAGAACTTTATCCCCTGTATTAACGTAACACTGTACCAAATAGGAAAGCGCCATGTCAGAACCATGCGTGGCAAGGACGTTCTTTACTTCAACATCATGATGCTTTGCCAATGCCTGATGCAAGACTGCTGGATAAGCTTCGGGATACCAAATCAAGGAACAAGGGTCTTGAATGAGAGCTGCGAGCTTTTCGCGAACTCGGATCGAAGGGGAGCTGTCCGCCTCATTCCAATCAAGCTTCATCATGGCTTCTCCGTTCCGATGTCGCGTCCAGGCGACTTGAGAAGACAGTGTGTATTCTTTTCTTTCTTCAATGGCCTTATTCGCACGGCGTCTCAGCACGACTGGAGACTTGCCATCTCGGCTGGTTTCGAAAGGCTGATTGATGCGATATTCGACGCTCATCCCAGCGCCGAAACGCGAGTGCAGCTCTGCACATAATTCTTGATAGCCCAGACTCCGCTCAAAGTTGGCATCTGTCGTTTCAAGGTTCACGACGATGTCTGAGGTTCCGTATTGCACGATCTGAAAGCGAACCACTCCAGGTGCGGATCTGAAGACCGAGTAAAAGTTGACCGAAGGCAGACGACGACCATCAGGGGTGAGGATCAAGTCGTCCTTCCGCCCCTGCACACTTCCGAATTTGCGCGGATAGCGAGTTTCTTCGGACTCAGTATCATGACGTCTGACGATATCTCCTGTGTCATAGCGGATAAAAGGCATCACTGGATTCGCCAGACTGGTGGCGATGAGCTTCGAGTCACTAGGCGACAGGGTCGGGTCTTGAATGAACTCGGCATGACCATATTGCCAGACGATGTTCAGCCCATCATGCTCATGACCTTCATAGGCCACGAGCGTAGGCTCCGTCATGCCATACCAATCAAAGAGGATCGGACCAAAGACGCGCTGGATCTGTTCCCGCTCATGGCTGGTGAGTGTTTCAGAGGCGGTGAACAAGCCGCGCACGCTGGGTATGCGCTGCCCCGTGCGCTCCAGATAATCGGCTAGCACCATGAGCGATGAGGGATAGCTGCGGATGAACTTGGGTTTAAACTCAACAATGGTGCGCATGTAGTCTGCCGCGTTTCTGGGTGAGAAATGATAGGCAGACATGAAGAGCGTGTTTTGCGCTAGATCATGTTTCCAGAGTGGCTCACCCGCATTCGACGGCACATAACTCCGCAACGCCAAAAAGGGATCGCGAAAGCGATAGCCTGCCTGCGCCCACATTTGATACATGCAGGCATAGTCCAGAGCCATGTAGCTTTCATTCAGCCTCATACGCAGAGGTTGTCCGGTGGTGCCGCTAGTTTCGGCATAGGCACTTAGATGCTGATATCGCGTATCCACGAGATCATCAAAGCGCTCTCGAATGATCTCTTTGGTGAGTATTGGCAGGTGCTTTAAAGTCTCTGGTCCCCGAAAGTCGATCCGTGGATCGAAGCCTATCTTTCCAAATGCTTCCGCATAGTAGCGAGTTCCTTCAAAAGCACGGATGAGCGTTTGCTTCAGACGATCATGAATCCATGACTCTCTCTCCTGCTCCGTGAAGCGGCTGGTCTTTTTGAGAAAGCTCTGATAAACCCACCAACCGTGAAGTTGCGCGAGTTTCCGTATGGATTTTTTATGCATGCTTCATTTGGCCCGAGCCCGGCTCTGGTCTGAGCAAATGATCTCGGTCAGTTCATGCTGACGCCTGCCGTTCTGATGATTCCAATAAAAACGGTAAGCTTGCTTGGCGATAGGCAGCAGCGCTTTAGGTATAGAAACATACTTTTTGACCGCATAGTAGGCTGGTGCGTAGCGGCGCTCTTCACTGCTGGCCTTTTGCGGCTTTGCTAAAATGCGGAAAGCCGTCTCTCTTTTCAACATGGCACGCACGCTCTCTTCCGCGTTTCCGCAGGGGGTGATCTCATTAACGCACTGACCCACATCAGCCTCGTAGTGCGCATCACTGCCACCGAAGAAAGAGCGGTTGGCATCGACTGCGTGTTGAAGTGCTAGATCATTGTCCGGGCGCTTACCCTTGGCATTGTGGATCTCGAAAGCATCAGCTTGAGTTATCGCTTCCATGCTCAGCCCTCTAGGTCCTAAAAGACCGTCATTCGCCCGAAATGGGTGCGGAACCAAAACAAGACCTCCCTGCTGGTGGATCTCTTGTATGGTCACCAAGGGATCGTTTGAGCTTAGCGCCTGCTTTAAAAACAAACCGATCAAATGGCATTTATTGGAAAGGGTGCGTTCTTCGCCAATGATGATCTGCGTGGAAGAACCTTTTTTCAGGAACCAGCGTTGAAACTCAAAGGCGCCCTCGGTGGTATCATGATCCGTAATGGCTATGACGTCTAACTTTTGCAAGCTTGCTGCTTTCAAGAGTCCATCTGGAGTGATGAGTCCATCACTTGATGCGAATGTATGGCAATGAAGCTCGACTCGCAGTCTTTTCGTCAAAGTCGGATCTGGCATCTGAAAAACCTTTCCCCGCCAGTTGCGCCGATCTTTTGATCAGCGAAGCCGCCCTTAAACGGTCACGCGACGAAATCTGCGAAGCATGAACGCTAAACCAGTGCAGGCGATGAGAATGGCACCACTTGGTTCTGGCACGGGGGCCACGATGATGAGCGCATCCTGCCAGTTTTTGTTTGAATCTTCGGGGCCAAGACCATTGTTGGCAGTCGAGAAGCTTGAACTTGCGATCATGTAGGTTCCTTGCGCAACGTAAGCGTCAAAGAAGGAGGTTCCGGCCTTAGAATCCACGTCATTTACGATGGTATTGAAAAGGCTTTGGCGTGCCGCAATGGCCGCAGTATTACCAGTGGCGTTGCCCTCGTAAAAGGTGAACGGATTGGCTTCTCCAAAACTAATGTCTGTGTAATCAGTTTTGCCTGGTGCACCGTAGAGGTTGTTTAGTACATTCTGGACTGTGAAGAACGAATTGTAAAAGGCGTCATCATTGCCGAAATTAGCTGCGGTCGAATTTTGCTCGGTGAACCGCCCAGAAGCTCCTGCAAGGTCCCAGCGGAGGTAGGTATCTAAAACATAACTTAGAATATTGATCTGCTTGGGATAGGCCGATGAGTAGAACCCAGGATTTGAGTTATAATCATTCAGGCGCTCGGTATTCTGTCTGTCCCAACCACCAGCTAAGCTCAACGAGTTAGCAATCATTCCCTGGCCACTTCCGGCTCCAGTAGTGCCAGGAATTGGCTCAGCACACATCCACCAGTAGTTGCCGCCATCATAGCCGCTACCACTGAGTTGATAAGTTCCGCCGTAACCATCACGGTCGATGCCATTGACAGAGATGAGCTGTCCTGATGCCGAAAGGCAAAGAAGGAAAAAGGTGATAACGGAAAGGAGCTTCATAGTCATATTATAACTAATACTATAATTTCAATAAAAATGCAAACGTTTTTTTAATATTTGGATCTCTTTATTAACTCTAGGGCTTTGCTGCTTCAGACCTTTTTCAAAATTTGTGATCGCCAAGTCATGATTCGCGTTTCAATCCAAGGCCCAAAGAAGGCCATGAAGCCTAAAAGGGGTATGAACAAGCAAAACACATAAATGAACGGGTGACCGCTAATGGAGTTTGGTAACAGCGGAAACATGAAGTGATGCAAGATGAGCAGCAACTGCATGTGCAAGATGTAACAAGGATAGCTAAACTTCCCGAGCCAGTCGCAGACTGGCTTCAAACGAGGACGCTGAGAAAGCTTAAATCGCGACGAGCCGCCAATGAATAAAAGTAAACCAGGAGCAGCTACCCAGGCAGGAATATTGAGTGCCCATCCAGGATAAACATGAAATTTGAAGACCACAAAGAGCACCTCTGCGGCGACACAGATCAAGATGGACGCTACCCAAATTCTGTTAGTCATGCGTTCTCCGACTACTTTCCAGTTTGCGCCAAGCCAACCCCCACCGGCCCAAAGAGGAAAAAGAATGACAGTGGTCCATAACCCATCCAATGCGGCACTGGTGTTGAGCCGCTTAGAAAAATGCCAAGCAATAGCAATGGCAACCAAGGTGAGGCAGCTCGCGACCACTGCAAACATGGCAGCTCGTGAACCATTGCCACGAAAGGTCAAAAGTAGGATTGGCCAAACGGCATAATAGACCATTTCACAGCTCAGACTCCAAGAAGTCTCAAATGCAGGAAACGGGCTAGTGAAAATCTGCAGACTAAAAAGGCTAGCTCCAAGTTGCGGCCATGGGTGACTATTACGAGATGCAATTTCACCCCAATCTTCAGGTAGCTTCCAAGCGATGAGAGCCAGCGCTAGTCCGAGCGAAAAGAGTGGATAAATCCGAGTGATCCGGGCCACGATGTAACTCCGCCAACGAAAAGTCCCAGATTCAACACTACGGGCGATGGATTGATGGATGCACATCCCTGAAACGATGAAGAAGCACCAGACCCAGAAAACCCCGTTTCCGATAGAAGAACGGATGAAGCACCAAAAAGGAGGATTGGCGTGCAGATCCCAGCTGAAAGTCGTTGCTGTGCTGAGATCTAGGGCATGACCAAACATGACAAGAAGAGCTGCAATCCCTCGCAGAAGATCGATGAATAATACAAGATCATCATCGAATCGCTCTGTGCGATGGATCTTATTTGTGGCTGTCATGGTTGGAATTGTGTTTGAAATTTTGGAACAAGTTCGCGAATCAGTTCAGTGGCCAGTGCCACAGACTCGGTCGACGAGCGTTTGCGTTGACCTGATTCTTTTGGATCTAGATTTTCTGTGACCCAAACGGTGATACTTGGATAAGCCCAGCGGTGATTCACGCTGCGGGTGATGTTATCCCAAGTGCTTAACCAAGTGCGCGTCCAATTGCTAGGTGTTGTGACATCAGTGCCAACAAACCAGTAAAGATAATGGGCACTTAGCGTGGATTTCGTGTTGTCAGCTCGAACCACTTCACGGGAGATATGAAGGTCTTTAACTTGTAAAATGTGTCCAGGCGTGATTTCTACGGGCACAATGGCTGACTCCAGAAGCGTCCAACCCTGTCCATCTAAGCAGACTTCTGGGCGATGAATGCTGCGCCTCTCAGCTCCTGCAAGCACAATAGTCACATTGGCCATGTCGCAGGTTTCAGGATTCCCTCCAGCACTGCGGTAGCGCATTTTGGCCAGCTGAGTGTCGGGCGGCAGCAGGTCTTTTTCCACTTTATCCGGCTCCAATGGATCACCAAGAAAGCGCCCGATCCCGCTCGGAAGCTCCATGATCACGCCAACTGACTCACCTGCACGCATGGCGGGGGAAAACTGACAAGCGCAGATGGTGAGGATAGTGAGCACCAAACAGATAGCGGCGGGAATCATGGGCGCTCGGCTCTGGATAGTATCTTTCTGGACTACCTCCGCTGACTTGGTCTCCTTGGGTGCTTTCCCAAGAAAACGATTCATGAGCCATGAAATGCCTTGCAACCCAGCAAGCGCCACAAGATAAACCGCAATACCCGATAAGAAATGAAACGTGCTGACTTCCTGGGTCTCATTGCCAACGGCAAAATCTTGGCCAAACAACATCGATCCGCCAATCAAAAGAAAGATGCGCGCCATGTTTGCCACCACCGCAAGAGGAAAAGCGCAGAGGAATAAAAACAAGCGCCGCACTAAGGTATGCTGGCGGAAGTAACCAAAAAGCGCAGCAACCATTAACAATGCAAAAAGAGATCTCATGCCGCTACATGGCCCATCAACTTTCAGGCTAAAAAGCTCACCCCTGGCATAATGTGCCGTCGCGGCAGAAGTCAGTCCTGTGCCCGTGCGTAAAGTTTCCAATCCGATACCATTAAGAACCAGGGTCACACTTTCCACCATCAAGACTCGCAGGCGATATGAGACGCCGTCCTCCAGAAACACCAGAGGCCACATGAAACCTAAAATAAGCCAGGGGAAGACAAGTGCCCGCACATGGTTCCAGCCCAGTGTGTAAAGAACCACCCCAGCCAAAAACAACTGGATGCCAAAGGCACCCATATAGTAATTGTTAGCCTTGTAGCCTCCGTAGTAGGCAAACAAGGCAAAGAGGATCGCAGCCAAACCAAGCCAACTTCGTTGAGGAGCTAAAGCCGCGAGCGCGTCCTTTTGACGAAACACCAACCACCCCGCAATGAACGGAGCCAACAGCCCATGCTGCCAAGTCGGATCCTTCCAGCGCATCAGCAACTCTTCAAGAAGCGTCCTGCGGAAGTCGCCATAGCCTGCCGCATAATCTTGAAAAACCATCAAGATGAATAAGCAGACTAACCCTGAGATAACGATCCAACTTAAATAGCGGACAGGGCTGACAAAATTTAATGACATCTTGAATTTAAGCGTCTTTCAATGGGAGTCTCAGGTTGCGATAAACCTGCAAAACCATTTCAAAATGGTGTGTCCAGGTCATGGCTCTTGCCCGCTCAATCCCATTCGTGCGCACTTCCGCATGCATCTCAGCATGAGTGAGTAAATGGGTTAAATGTGATGCGGCTAAGGAATAGTCTCCTTCCGTGTAATAGAGAGCCGCTGAGCCGCCGGCTTCTGGATTGGCAGTCATGGTGTTTGTCACAACAGGACAACCTGCGGCCATCGCCTCGGGACTAACAAAAGTAAGCCCTTCAAGGGTTGATGGAAAAATGAGAGCTCTAGCTGACTGATACGCAGCAACCAAGTCATCACCAAAAAGCGGCCCTAATTCAATAAACCCAGTTTCGCCAGTGATAGAGATGATCTCGTTTTTGAGTGCCTCAGAAAGAAAGTCGCCAGCCCTCACAAAGCAGCAGCTCTTTCCAGCAAAAAGCGGCTGCATTTGACGAAATATTTGAGGTAGTGAAGATAAATTTTTTCTCGATGCTGTTGAACCAACTGAGAAGATGATCGGAGGGAGTGCGGCTAAACGACTTCGGATGGGATTCTTCTCACTGATCGAAGTTTGAAACCGAGTGAAATTCATTCCAGGAACGGCAACGGATATCTTGTCCGCAGGAATGCCTAAAATAGACTGCAGTTTACATTGGGTCTCCTTTGAAATGGAGATAAGCTGATCAGCCTTCTTGAGATGCATGACAGTTCTCCGAAAGCGCGCCACTTGAGCCTGCGATAAATTTCCAGCATCTTCTAGCGGGACCAGATCAAAAACAGTAACGACCTTAAGCGTTTGCTTTGGCAACCAGTCAATCAGATGGCTGTAGCTATGATCTAAGATGTGTACAATCTGAGCGGATTGAAACCTGGCTCTTGCTGGATAAGCAACGTATTTTTCAAAGGATCTGCGAACTCGCGAAGCCTTCTGTGTTAGTGCGGGAGGCGGCTTTTGCAGAGCGCAGGAAAACTTGAATTCATCTAAACCAGAAGCGTGGATGAGAGCGTCCAATTCTCTCCAATAACAGTCCATCGAAGCCCAGCCTTCCTCTGGAGCGGCAGGCAACCAAGCGACCGAAGTTTTTTGTGAGGATGGACAGAGCTCTGCCATGATCAGCCAACTTTTTCCCAAACTTCTACAATGTGCGGATCGCCA
>JAPLUM010000102.1 GCA_026397605.1 Verrucomicrobiota bacterium
GCTGTCGCCAGCATTCAATAAGGCATGATCAATTCCCCAATCATTGAGAACGACGGCGGCCTGATCCAGCGCATAGCCCTTGCCCACGGCACCGAGATCGAAGACCATGTGATCAGCCTTCACGGTGACTCGAAGATCACTTTCATCTAGCTCAAAGAGATCTGAGCCGATGCTGAGTTTAGCCAAGCTAAGTCTCTCTGGAAGTGGCTCCCGCAGTGAGCCGTCCTCGGCACGCCAGAGCTGCATGAGAGGGCCGATGGTGATGTCAAAAGCTCCGCCTGACTCGGCGTGCATCGTCTTTGCTAGCGAGAGGCAATCCCAGGTGGAAAGGGAAACGCGCAGGCTTTGCCCAGCGCTGAGCTGATTGAGTTGCCAGATGTCACTGCCTGGCCGGAAGCGGCTTAACTCATCTTCCAGACGGTGGATCTCTGCAAAGACCGCTTCAGCTGCCTGCGACGCGTAGAGTGCATCCACTTCAGCTGTTTCAACAATGATGACCTCGAACGAGGTCGCCATGGCATTCACTTCAAAGTGACGCATTCCCGTGTTCATGGCTTCAGAGGTACGCCTGATCCGATGCCCGGTAAAACAGGAGTGGCTGGCATGAGCGTTGGTGCCGTGGAAATGGTGCCTTCAGGGACTTCCAGAGAGGGGGCCGCTTTCGGTTCTTGGACAGGTGCCACCGAGGTTGGCTCGGGTGCATAGACCTTTTCGACAAGTATGGAGACGAGCACACCAGGACGTAACCCAAATGGACCACGTTCGCGATAATCACGACCTTCCAGCAGGGTCTTTACGGCCGGCAATTGTTCGGTATCGACAATGACGACTGGGGCCGAGATTTTTTCAGGGATGGTTGTTTGATAGCCGACATTCTTTTGAGCCCGCCAATACCATGGCAGAGGCCAGCCTGAATCTTGATTGATCACCTGGATGTCAGGTGACACGGGGGCACGTTCGGCTTGGATTTTCTTCACCTCATCGAGAAGCCTGAGGAAATTCGGCGAAGTATGCGAATACACATACGGATTCCGTGAATCAGCCTCATAAGGCAGCGCAGCAATGCTGCCTGTGGTGATGCTGGTCACGTAGCACAGATGCCAGATGCCAAAGCCCAAAGCCAGCTTGTAAACAAAGCGTGAAATGCGTCCACTCAGCCAAGTCCAAATCCAGCCTGCCCCAGCGCCCGCTAACAATGTCAGGGAATACTGCGCAGAGAGAATGCACCAAGGTGTTTTGTAACTGAGGAAGGAATAGCCTGCGAACAAGGCCAGCGTGTAAATGGAAAGAAACACGAGAAAAGCTTGATGAGCCTTGATCTTAAAGTCACCGACCAGCGCATAAATCATTCCAAGAATACCAAGTCCACCGATCATGGCCTCAGTCCAAATGAGAGTGTCTTTTCTCCAGAAAATCAGCGTCAGATAATAGTGCCAGGGTTTCTCATGGCCGCTGCCATCGCTACGCTGAAAGTAGTTCGCGTAGGAGGTTAAGCTGTCCTGAACGGCCTGCCAATCACGAAAACCACCCGAATAAGAAGCCACGGAAACGAGAACGGCAGGAGCTAAGACCCAGAGCCAAGCTTTTGAGGGACGACCACGACTGCTACTGGAACTCAGACGCAGACCGTTACTCTTGGCAGGCTGAAAGTCGCCAATCAAAACACGCGCTGCCAGCCAACCCGCTAAGGCAGCAACCACGTTGATGATAAAGGTTTCCTTGGTGGCATGTTGGAAGCCCAGTGAGCATCCGCCGAGGATCAACCAAAGAAGTCCACCACTCTGGGAATAGCGCCAGAGGCAGCCCAAGGTCAGTGCAACCAACAGTGTGAGCTGCATTTCCATGATGAAGTATCGGCTGTAAAACGCCATCATGGGTGAGACTGCGCATATGAGCATGGCCATCGCGGTACCGAGTCGGCCTAAAACATCGCCAAACAATAAAGTTACCATCAAGAGTGCCATCCCGCACATCACTGTCACCATGCGTAGATCGTGCTCTGTCCAGGTGCTGGAGTCACCCCAACCTGCCAACTTTCCCCAGAACAGACTCACCTGATGCAGAGCTGGTCCATGGTAGTCCTTGGGATCGTATTGGAAGTGGCCTGATTGCGAATACTCGGCCAGCTTGATGCCCAAGATCGCTTCATCCGTGTGCATAGGCCGACGATCCAGGCTCGGGAAACGATAAAAGGCTCCCAGTCCCAGGGCCAAAATGACCAGGAACAAAAACGAAAGACGAGAGATAGAGACTTCTTTACGGGCTGACATGCGAGCCATGATATTGGCGCTATCTCTTCAGGCTGCTAGCAGAAATGAATCTCAAATCCCAGGAATGATTTGTGTTGAAGCATGGAAGTTGAAATTTCCGCGCAGTTGCAGTTGTTAATGATGTGCTGGCGCTAGCATTGCCCCGTCTCACTTACTTTTTATGAAAATCCCATCTGCCTGCCTCGTGCTAAGTTTACTGGGATATTGTCTAGCAGCCGATCCAGCCTCGCCAACAAACTTCGGTATCAAAGATGGCACAATGCCTGAAGATCCCCGCGAGGCAGGGCGCAGTGGGCAGTTTCTGGATTTCCCGACCTGGCCCGTGTCAAAGGAACTTCCGAATGACCTCTTTACCTTTTGTCGGCTGCGCCACAATTCAGAGCGGTCTAGGCGCAGTCGAGGTGGTGATTGGCTGACCGACTACCCAGACGCTGATCTGAACTTCAGCTATCGACTTCAGCAACTCACTTCTCTGCAGGTGAGCCCCAAAGGTGCTGTGGTGGACATCGATGCCGAACAGATGCGGCACTATCCTTTCATCTACATGATCGAGCCGGGTCACATCACCCTGTCGGATGAACAGGCCAAAACCATGCGTGATTACATGATGAATGGGGGCTTCATCATGGTCGATGACTTCTGGGGTGAAGAGGAATGGGGGAATTTCTACGTAGCCTTGAAACAGATATTCCCAGATCGCGAGCCGCAAGAGTTGTCTGTGGACCATGAGATTTTCCACATGGTGTTCCCATTAAAAGTAAAGCCGCAGATCCCCAGTGTTGGCCATGCCATGGAAGGAAGATCCCAAGGCATTACCTACGAACGAGAGGATGCTCAGACGCCGCACTACCGTGCCATTTTCGATGATAAAAAACGCATCATCATGATGATCTGCCATAACACCGATCTAGGCGACGGTTGGGAGGAGGAGGGGACGGATCCTTGGTACTTTCGTGAGTTTTCCGAGAAGTATGCCTACCCTCTCGGCATCAACATTGTCTTCTACGCTTTGACGCACTAGAGCTACTCAAGCCTCCCGATGCAATTTGTACGGATAAACGTTGCCGCTGTTCCACTGGCAGACATACAGATCTCCGTTTGAGTCCACACAGACGTCGTGACAGTTGTTAAACACGGGTTGATCCTGAAGCATGACCTTCAGTCGTCCCTGATCATAGACCGGAGGCAGGCCGCCAGGATTGGAGACGACGCTATCTTTCTCATCCAGAATCGTCACAAAACCACGCCCCTGCCACATGCGGTAATCATCTGCCTTGGCTCCGAAACAAACGCCCGAATAAAGATGTCTGCCGTGGATCACCGGGCGGCTCACATACGCACCTGGCAGATACACACCACGCACATGATCTCCGTCCAGCGTGAACCAGTTGAACTCATTGCGGATGCGTTCAGTGACCACGAGCAGCGGCTTTTCAC
>JAPLUM010000668.1 GCA_026397605.1 Verrucomicrobiota bacterium
CACCATTTAGCAGAGTCGAAGGATTCACACTGACCGTTGGGCAGACTGGCGTCACCGAGTAGCTTTGGGTAGCAGCGCAGCCATTGGCATCTGTAGCACGGATCACAAAGCTCGCTGTTGTGACACTATTGGGAGTACCACTGATGATGCCCGTCGAGGAACTCAAAGTAGCCCAGCCTGGCAGCACACCACTGGCTAAAGTAAAAGCATAAGGGGAAGCGCCTCCTGTTGCTGTGATTGTTTGAGAGTAGGCAGACCCGACTGTTCCATTGATTAAAGAGGATGGGCTTAGTGCAATCGCAGGGCAAATTTGCAGCGAATAAATGCGCGTCGCAACGCAACCATAAACGTCACGAGCTTGAACCGTGATACTTGTGCCGGTTCCATTGGCAGTGCTCGGAGTACCACTGATGACACCAGCACTGCTGAGGCTAAGCCCAGATGGCAGAGTACCAGTGGTCAGATTGTATGTGTAGGGCGCTACGCCGCCAGTGGAGGTGATGGTTTGGGAATAGGATGTGCCGATAACTCCAGAAGGCAGCGTGCTCGGATTCAGAGTGATGGTTGAACATTGCTGCTTAAAGAGAACGGTGTCCTCTATAGTCAGCGGATTATTCCCGAAGGCCGCCAGGGTGAAGCCATCGGACGATATAGCACCGCTGCCATTGTAGATGTTCCAACTCGAATAAGCTGAATCGGCTGCCACATGACCATCGCTTGACAAGATGCTAGAAATCTTTTCGTAAGCACTGCTTGGAGTCAGCCAATGCGTTGCAAAAGTGCCTGCTGCTGATCCATTCACAGTTCCCAGGACACGTGCTGTATCACTAATGGCACCCACAGTCCCGCCCTGAGTATCTGCAGGCAGCAAGGGCAGATTCATTCTCGTGGTCGTCTGTGTATCATACACAAAGGGTGTGGACAAATTGGCAACAGTCTCGGCAGCACCAATGTAGCGGCCGTTAGGGCTGACTTTGCCAGTGCGTATTCTGCCAGTGAAGCTTACGATCGTCGTCGGATACGTGCCGATGACCGTGCCCCGAATGATTTGTCCAGCACCGGAAGAATTCACGACCAGCAAGGTCAAGCCATCTGCCGAGGCATCCAGAATTTCACGCACGCCCGAGATGCTTGTCCATGTGTTGGAACTTAAGTTCCAAAAACCACCAACTGCCGCCACAGGTCCTGCGGAACCGTCACTGTCCACAGTTCCAAAAGCATGCGTGCTGCCAGTAGTAATGGCTACTGGAGTAGCGGTAATGCTTGGGTTGGCATCAAACGGAGTATTCAACCGCGTGGTCGTGGCAGCGACTCGGTTATAATACCAGCCCACCACCGTTACCGCACCGTTGCTGGTCCAGCGTTGGTAACCCACGACATTTCCTTGATCATTAACGTCTTGCCCCGTTCCATACGTATTGGAACCAGCCAATGGCGGGATCGCTGTAAAGGCGGGCGTCCCCGTGGTATTGAGCAGAAACCCCTGGGTGAACGAACCAAATTTAACCCCCGAAGCATAGGTCCCACTGGGAGACATCGACATGATGCACTGAGACTGCTGATAGCTCTGTCCACCCAACACATTCAACCCCACGCGCCAAACATGGTAACGGGAACCAAGCGTCTGAGCAGATACGGAACTCATCCCAAGACCTAGAAGGAAAAACAAAAGGCAAGACCAAGCCACATAACCTCTCAGCATCGTCGCCACAATAGAGTCGCCCTGCTTTTGATGAGCAGACGATGTTATGCGGGGTTTGTGACGACAAACTGACATGATGGCAATATTTTAAATAGTTAACCATAATATCCATAACTTCAATCTTAATTTAGTAATTGTTAACATTATTTAATA
>JAPLUM010000251.1 GCA_026397605.1 Verrucomicrobiota bacterium
GTCAGTGGAGCTTTGGTCAAAATGGGCTTTCCAGCCGTTGGCATGTTTGAGATGGCTCCGGTAGGACTCGTGCTTTTCGCCATTGGGCTGCTCTACATGATCCTCATCGGTATGCGCTGGGTGCCGGAGAGAGATAAAGCAGACGGGAATGCCGATAACACTCCGATCCGCGAGTACCTGTCTGAAGTCATCATCCAGCCAGGCTCACCACTGATTGGACAGGAAGCCTACGCTTCTGATTTTTCGGTCCTAGAGTTCCAAGTCGTCAAAATCCGCCGTGCAGGGCAGGAGGTGGAGGTGTCCCCCCATGTGCGCTTTGAAGAAGCCGATGTGGTGCTGGTGGCCGGCAAAGTGCAGAACCTCATCAAGGTCAAAAAGATCGAAGGCATCGACATCCTGGAAGATGTGGACCTGCTGCATTCCGGCGTGGACATGAAGGATGCCAGTATCGCCGAGGTCGTGCTTACACCCCGCTCCAGTCTGGTGGGCCAAAGTCTGCGCAGCAGTAACTTCCGCCGCCGCTCAGGCCTCTCCGTATTGGCTCTGCTGCGTGGCGACCGCACCCTGAGTGATCACATGGCTGACGAGCCACTTCAAGCCGGCGACATGATGCTGCTCCAGGGCGCGTATGACCGCATCCGCTTCTTTGAGGCTGACTCAGAGATGGTGGTTATTAGCGAGCATACCGTCAGCCCGAATGCACAAAAGCGTGGTATTGCCGTCCTCGCTGCCTTTGCCGTGGCCGTGATCCTCAGCAGCTTTGGATGGTTGCCCGCGTCCATCGCCTTTCTGATTGTGGCCCTGCTGGCTCTTGGCACGCGTTGCATCACCCTTGACACAGCCTATGAAAATGTGGACTGGCGGCTGCTCATCCTCATCAGCGGCATGACAGCCTTTGGTGTTGCCATGGCCAAATCCGGTGCCGATCTCATGCTAGCGCAGGCCATCACTGGCTGGTTACAGCCCTTTGGCGCTATTGCCGTCATGGCAGGCTTTGCCATTCTCACGGTGATCCTGACCCAGCCCATGTCCAATGCAGCCGCCGCTCTCGTCGTGCTCCCGATTGCTCTCAAAGCAGCCGAGGCCATGCATAGCAATCCACGCGCGTTTGCCATGGCCGTCATGCTCAGCGCCAGTATTTCTGTGCTCACCCCCTTTGAGCCCAGCTGCATCCTCGTTTATGGCCCCGGCAAATATCGCTTTAGCGACTTCATCAAAGTCGGTGGCGGACTGACCTTACTTTCCGTCATTCTCATTCTGCTGCTGGTGCCAATCTTCTGGCCTTTATGAATATCGATTGTTAAACCTTGCCGAATTCCACGTTCATCTTTAGCCTCTTCTTATCCCCATGAAATCCCCTGCTGCAAAAAAACTCTTCGTCATGATGGTTCTCGAGTTCTTCATCTGGGGAGCTTGGCTGCCTTTGATCTGGGGCTACATGGGGAAAGATGGCCTGAACTTCACTGACATGCAGATCACTTGGGTCGGCAGCGCTTTCGCTATCGCCTCGGTCATTGGCATCTTCTTTAGCAACCAATTTGCTGATCGTAACTTTGCAGCCGAGAAATTCATGGCTGTGAGTCATCTGATCGGAGGCCTGTCGATCCTCGGCATGTATTGGGCCAAGGATTTCCCGACGTTCTTCGGACTGATGCTTGTGCACTCTCTGCTGTACGTGCCAACCATTTCCGTCGCCAATTCGATTTCCTTTACTCATCTCAAGGATGCCCAGAAAGAGTATGGACTGGTGCGCATGGGCGGGACCATTGGCTGGATCATGGCCGCTTGGCCACTCTACTTTATCTTGCAGGGAAAAGTCGGTGTAGAAGCAGTCACGGCTAGCCGGAACATCTTTCTGATCTCAGGGATCGCCTCACTTTTTCTCGCCGTCTTTAGTCTCAGCCTGCCGCCGACACCCGCCAAGCCAGCGACCGCAGGCGAAGGTGGGTTTGCTTGGCTGAAGGCAGCGCGTCATCTCAGTAAGCCTTACCTGCTGGTGCTTTTCATCGTCACCTTCATTGATGCCACCATTCACAATGGCTACTTTCTCATGGCCGGTGGTTTTCTGGGCAGCAATGTCGTGGGAATCAAGCCTGAGTGGATCATGCCAGTCATGAGCATCGGCCAAATTGCAGAGATCGCGACGATGGCTGGGCTGGGCTGGTTCCTCTCCAAGATGGGCTGGAAAACAACCATGATTCTCGGCATCCTAGGTCATGCAGCTCGCTTTGCGGTCTTTGCTTTTATGCCGGAGAATCAAACGATGATCATCATCGTCCAAGTCCTACATGGCATTTGCTATGCCTTCTTCTTTGCCACGCTTTACATCTTCATTGACGCCGCGTTCCCGAAAGATGTGCGCTCTAGCGCTCAAGGCCTCTTCAATCTACTCGTGCTCGGGTTAGGCGATCTCGCTGCGAAGTGGTTCTTCATTCCTCTGCAAGGCAAGCTCACCAGCGCTGATGGCATCGTGAATTACAAGGAGCTCTTCCTCTGGCCCACGGGCTTGTCTCTCGCCGCCGCAGTGATCTTGCTGATTGCCTTCTGGCCGCCAAAGGATCTGGATGCACCGACTCAGGTGTCACATTAATTAGAGAAGGGAGCCGTCCATGCTCATGCAGATTCTTTCCTCAATTAAGACTGTCAGAGAACAGCCTGAACAAGATGACTTCGTTGATGACAAGGAGATCATCGTCGTACCCAAGGCAACAGAGTTGATCATTGCTTTGAGAAAAGAATCTTTCAAGTTCTCAACAGTAAGCATCATTCAATCTATTTCACTGATCGGCTACGCATGCTTTCTGTTTTACCGTAATGACACCACATTCTCCTACCTTTCATTCATCTTTTTAGTCACCCCAATTTTCATAATCCTTCATGAGAGATGGGAGTGGCAACAAAGGCGCGAAAAACTCATCATCGAACTCTTGGGGCAGCTTGTCTCCGACAACAACAGACTTCGGAAACTGCTGCCGAATGATCCATCTAGACTTTAAGATCCACAGTCATTCTTAGCATTCGACACAGATCATCCAATTTTGGATGATTATGACATCCTGCCTGTCAAAGCTTTAACCTCCGCCAAACCTCTGG
>JAPLUM010000155.1 GCA_026397605.1 Verrucomicrobiota bacterium
ATGTCTGCACGCATTCGCGGACTGGTGGAAAAGCTCTATTATTGATCACTCAAATCCGCACCGGCACCCCTTGGCTATCTAGAAAGCGTTTTACATCTCCTACCGTGTATTCACCGAAGTGGAAGATGCTAGCGGCCAAAACGGCATCCGCTTTACCTTCTGCTAAGACATGCGCCATATGTTGCATGTTGCCCGCGCCGCCACTGGCAATCACCGGAATCGTCACGGCCTGACTAACGGCGGCAGTGAGTTTAATATCGTAGCCATTTTTCGTGCCATCGGCATCCATGCTGGTCAGCAGGATCTCTCCGGCTCCGCGACGACAGACTTCGATGGCCCACTCGACAGCATCCAGCTCGGTGGGATTCCGGCCGCCATGAGTGTAAACCGTCCATGACCCAGCGGCATTTCTCTTGGCATCAATCGCGACGACGAGGCACTGACAGCCAAAGGCTTCAGCCGCTGCATCGATCACGTCTGGGGTCTTAACCGCGGCTGTGTTGATTCCCACTTTATCAGCACCTGCAAGGAGCATCTCCCGCATGTCAGCCACGGTGCGGATGCCGCCACCGACAGTGAGCGGCATGAAGCAGCTCTCAGCAGTGCGGGCCACGACATCGATCATGGTTTTCCGCTCTTCATGGCTGGCGGTGATGTCCAGAAACACTAGTTCATCCGCGCCTTGAGCATTGTACATTTTGGCGCACTCCACGGGATCTCCGGCATCCCGGAGTTGCAGAAACTGGGTGCCTTTGACCACACGGCCTTCTTTGACGTCGAGACAGGGAATGATGCGCTTGGTGAGCATCCCTTGCCATACAGAGGCAAATCGCCGGAGGCAAGAGGCCAGTACAAATCACTGACCATCTTTGGCCGCAGGCAGACCGATATTTGGAACCCAGCGGGCCTCCATCAGGGTGTCCACATAGGCTGAGTTTTCACCTTCCTTAAAAATGCCATTGGCACGCAACATCCAGTCTTTGGCTTCGGACTCATTCTTTTTGTGAAAGGACAAGGCTGCATTGGCAAAGTAGTAGGCTGGAGTGTCATCCATGAAGGTGAAGCTTTCCTTCAACCGTTTCTCGGCCACATCCGTTTGATCTGTCTTAATGGCACAAACGACAAGTTTAAATAAAACCAGGTGACGCACGGACATGGGTGTCTTGGGAAAATCCACCAGCAATTTTTCAAAGCCAGCAGCAGCGGCTGCCCAGTCATGCTTAACAAATAATAGCTCGGCGCGGTTAAACCGAGGCGGCAAGGAATTTGGCTGCAGTGTTTCTGCTTTGGCAAACATCTCGTCCGCTTTTTCGAAGTCACGCAGCGAAGGAGACAGATAAATGGACCCACGCATGTTATACACGTCAGGCATATTCGGGATCATCGCATCTAGCTCATCAAGTTTTTCGAGGGCATCATAGAAGCGTTGCTTTTGCTGGAGTTCTTGAGCCTCCTGGAGTTTCTGCACGGCCTCCGGCGGGATCGAAGGCGCCTGCTGGGCAACAGCCGACGAACACAGGAGCAGCAAAAGGGCCAAATGAGGAAAGTTGAAATAATTCATGCATTATCATCATAGAGGTCTGGCTTCGGCATGGCAAAATAAAAACGGTGACAAAAATCAGATTACGACTCCCTTTTGACCAGTCGGCAGGTCTCATGCATGTTTATAGATCATGCCAGACACCCTGCGCCACATCCTCGCCTCAGAATCCGCCCTCACGTCCATCACCGTTCGCGGCTGGGTCAGGACACGACGTGACTCCAAAGCCTGCTCCTTCATCGAAATCACCGATGGTTCCTGCTTCAAGGGGCTTCAGATCGTTGTGGATGCTATCCTGCCCTGCTCATCCTTGATGCCTAGCATCCTGACGGGAGCCAGTATTGAAGTGGATGGGGACCTCATACCATCTCCAGCTGCTGGTCAAAAATGGGAACTGCAGGCCAAAGAAGTACGCCTTCTGGGTGAGGCCGACGCCACTTACCCACTGCAAAAGAAAGGCCACACGCCCGAATTCCTCCGCACCATTGCCCATCTTCGCCCACGCACCAATCTCTTCAGCAACGTCTTCCGCGCGCGCAGCCGAATGAGCTTTGCCATCCATCGCTTCTTCCAAGAGAAAGGCTTTTTTAATGTCCACACGCCCGTCATTACCTCCAGCGACTGCGAAGGTGCAGGCGAACTCTTCAGAGTCACCACCTTAAAACAAGGTAGCAACGCCAAGCCGGAAGACGACTTCTTTGGTCGCCCGACCTATCTCACCGTCAGTGGACAGCTCCAGGGTGAGACCTTTGCTTGTGCCCTGGGAAACATATATACCTTTGGCCCCACCTTCCGTGCCGAAAATAGCAACACAGCGCGCCATGCGGCCGAGTTCTGGATGATCGAGCCTGAGATGGCCTTCTACGACCTCGATGCCGACATGACTTTGGCCGAGGAAAACGTTCGTTATCTGGCCGCCGCGATGATTCAAGAATGCCCGGAAGAACTGGAGTTCTTTAGCAAATTTGTGGATAAAAATCTCGTCAGTCGTCTTCAGCAGACCATTGATCAACCCTTCCAGCGCATTAGCTACACGGATGCTGTGGATCTACTTCTTAAATCAGGACGCCAGTTTGAGCATGCCGTCGTCTGGGGTGAGGGACTGCAAACCGAACATGAGCGCTACATCGCGGAAGAACACGTCAAAGGGCCTGTGACCATCTTCAATTATCCTAAAGGTATCAAACCTTTCTACATGCGCCAAAACGATGATGGTAAAACAGTCGCAGCCATGGATTTGCTCGTGCCCGGTATCGGAGAAATCATTGGCGGCAGCCAGCGTGAAGAACGCCTAGACGTTCTCACCGCAGCCATGCAGCATCACGGTCTAAGTGAAGCTGATTACCAATGGTACGTCGATCTCCGCCGCTACGGCAGTGTGCCTCACGCAGGCTACGGGATGGGCTTTGAGCGCTTGCTCATGTTTGTCACAGGTGTCAGCAATATCCGCGATGTGATTCCCTTTGCACGGACACCAGGTCACGCTCCGTATTAGCAGCATGAAGAATGAATCCAAGCAAGTGACTAAAGGCAGGCAGATCCTTGCCCTTCTTCTGCTTGCATGCTTCATTTTGAATTCTTCAGCCTTCGCCCAGGTCGGGCTCAAGCTTCAACTCGTCCCTGAAGTCACAGCCATCGTTCCAGGAGAGAGCTTTTATGTAGGCCTATTCATCCAGCATGAGAAAGGCTGGCACACCTATTACAAGCAACCTGGCATTGTCGGCGTCCCCACGAGCATCGTCTGGACCTTGCCACCCGGCTTTAAAGCAGGCGAACTTGAGTATCCAGAGCCTGAGGCGACCAAGATGTTTCAAATTAACGCCCAAGGCTATGAGCGGGACATTCTGCTGCAGGCCAAGATCGAAGCGCCAGACTCCCTGAAGGATGGGGAGAGGATCACACTCAAAGGAAAAGCTACCTGGATGTGCTGCGGCAAGAGTTGCCATCCAGGCTCCCTTGAGTTGAATCTGGAACTGCCAGTTTCCAAAACACGCGCCTTTGATGCCAAATGGCAGCCCATTTTCACCAAAGAACGCGCTGCCTATCCCCATGTCAGCCCAGACTGGGAAGCGACAGCCACAGAAAAAGATCTTACCGTCACCTTAAAACTCACTCCCAAAAACACCAGCGCGCGCCACTTTAGTCACGAGGAACAAAAAACGGGGATCATTTTCTTCACCGAAGATGGCTGGATTAACAGTGATCAAAGCCAGCTTCTAAAGTTGCAATCCGACGGTAGCCTTACCCTCACGCTGACCCGAGCCGAGATCTTCATGGGGAAAGTCATCCCTGATCAACTTTTCGGCATCGTTCAGCGAAAAGGTGGCTGGCATCAAGATGGCAGCCTTCGCAGTTTAAAAATCAGTCCAGACCTAATTCGCTGACCCTCGTTTGCGTTCTTGTCCTGTAGAGCTTTTTGGTACACAATCCCTTACTCCCCCATCCCCCCTATGAAAGGTATTCTTGTTCTCATCATCGCTGCCGCCCTCGGCTACCTCTCCTATCAGTATGCGTATCCGATCCTCAGCGAATACGTGAAGTTTGAAAAACACAAAAAACAGGAGATTGTCGTCGCTCCAGCGCCGAAGCCTTTTGTAAAGAAAGTTGTGGCCGTTGTCGAGCCGCCGAAGCCTGTGATGGAGCAGCCTAAGCCAGAGCCAAAACCAGTCATGGTCCCCAAGCCTGAGCCCATGCCAGAGCCTGTAGTCATAGACCCAAATGCCTTCATTGCCCCAGTAATCCCAAGCATCGAAGAGGCCACCAAAAACTGGGCGGCACTTCCGAAGAGCGCCTTCCCCCGCCAAGTCACTATGAAGCGCGATTTGGAACTGAGCATGAAAGTGGGAAACAACACTGCATCAACCAAGGTCAAAGCTGGTGGTAGCATGTTCGCTGTCGGCCAAGATGGAGCAAACATCTTCGTTTCGCCATCAGACACATCTCCCATGAAAGGCTCAGTTTCCCTCGAGGACACCGACCTCAAGGAAGTCCTCTCCAAAGGCTATGAAGTCTGGAAAGTCACCTATGTCGCTACATTAAAGCGAGCCCATGAATTCAAGCTCGCTGCCGCTGAACGCGCCAAGAACGCACCTCCACCGACTCCTGGTGCCAAAGCAGGCAATGATAAGCCTGCCAAAGACAAAGATGGCACCTATCCACTCCTCCTCACCAGCATGAAATCCGGTCAAGTCACCGAGATCAAACCAGCGGCCATCAAGGAATGGGGAGAGCCAGTCCTAACGGACGGAGTCTGGACCGTCACCGTCAAATACGAGACAGAAACCATGTTCGGCAAGTTCGATACTGAAGCCCAGGCCTTTGTGAAAAACGGTGCTGTTGAAAAATGGATCTACACCGGCTCAGGTGAAGTGGTGCCTTGATTCACAAAAATCATCACGAGCCTCAATCTAGCCTGAATTTCTTTTGAGGCCGCGGACGGACGAAAATTGGCATTAGCATTCCCGAATGAAGACGTTTTCAAAGTGCTTGTGCGATTCCCTGCGTCTGGGCAATCCCATTGGTGGCGCCTTTCGCTTGTGAAGCTATTGATATGTTCTTTCCTTGCCAGTGCGGCCGCCGCGCTTCCAGGTCGCTTCAGAGTTACCTTTTGAGAAACGAAACGTTGTAGCAAACAATCCTAGATTTCAGCTTATCTGGCAGGAAATCTTTGGGGCAGGGAAATTTTGTTGCCCATAAAATATTCCCGCCAGTTTAAGAGGTGAAAGATCAAGCATCTCCGAAGTAACCAACTCCAGCTATCTGAAGAAAAGTGGCCAGCTAATCAGGGGGATCAGGCAAACAAGGCCAAGAACTTGTAGATCACATATGCCAGCGTGGCAGTGACTGGAATGGTCATCACCCACGCCCAAACGATGCGCTCAACGAGGCTCCACTCAATAGCATTCCAGCGGCGGGCAGCGCCTACACCCATGATACTGGTGGTAATGGTGTGGGTGGTGCTCACAGGCATACCTAAAGATCCAGTCACGGCCAGGATAGTCGCAGCAGTCGTCTCAGCTGCGAAGCCATGAACAGGTTTCATTTTCACCATTTTGTGCCCAAGAGTCTTGATGATGCGCCAGCCGCCTGCATAGGTGCCCGCAGCCATGGTGGCAGCACACGTAATCATGATCCAGAGAGGAATATTAGCACTCTTATCCGTAATGCGGAGGAATTGAAGCCATGTGGGCAAGTTATCCAACTCACCGGCTTTGGTAGAAGCAAAAAGCGTGAGCATAATGATACCCATAGTCTTCTGAGCATCAGCCAATCCGTGGCCAAAGCCCATATAGCCAGCACTCCAAACTTGTAGCTTGCTGAAGACAGTATTGATTTTGGCAGGGGTCCAGAAACCCATGTGCCAGCTCATCCAGGTTAAAGACACAAATCCTAAACCTGCGCAGATCATTTTAACAGATGGCGGAGCATGCAGGGTTCCCACACTTTCAGACATTGCAGCAAGAGATGGCACAATTTTACCAAAAAGCTTCAAGGCGTAAAAGGCAGCTGCTAAAACTACCATTGGGATATTCCAACCCAATATCCCACCGATTAAACCGGCTGTTGGGCATGTGATCTTTGGCTTCCAATGGCTGAGTATTGCAAACAGCAGTCCCATCAAAATGAAGCCAATCGTCATGCCTAACATGGGCGAAGAAATCATCGGAATGACCACTTTATGAAAAATCCCCTCCATATCGCCGGTAGGTAGGCTGGTTTTAGAGTCCATCTTCATGCGGGACCAAATCAGGACATGCCAATTCCAAGAACCAGGCGTAGAAGCCATCGCGGCACCGATGAGGCCACCAATAAGAGCGTGACTTGAACTTGAGGGCATACCAAACCACCAGGTGATAAGATTCCAAATGATCCCGCCAAGCATGGCGCAGAGAATGGTGAGTGTCGTGACGGCCACGACTTTATCATCAATCAAGCCACTATGCATGGTTTTGGCTACTTCCTGACCACAAAAAGCACCAATAAGATTTGTGCCTGAGGCTAATAACAACGCCTGACGTGGAGTCAGGACTTTCGTCGAAACGACAGTAGCGATGGCGTTGGCGGTATCGTGGAAGCCATTGATGTACTCAAAGGCTAGCACCACCAGCAGCACCACAAAAAGGAGGAGCAGGGCAGAAGTCATGAGTGATTCTCAGGAATATTTCAGAACAATGTGAGAGACGACATTTCCGGCATCTCGGCAGCGGTCATAGACCTTTTCCATAAGATCGTAGAGGTCTTTCAAATAGATGACCGAGATAGCATCATACTTTCCCGAATACAGATCTGCGAGTAAATCCAGAATAAGCTTATCGGCCTCTCCTTCAATGTACTGCAGTTTGGAGTTCATGTCTTTGATACTATCGAGGTCTAACTTCTTGCGGAGTTCCTGAACAATGCTCAGGACCGTCGCCGTGGCGTCCTGCATCATTTTGAGATGCTTTGAGAAATCGATTCCTTCCAAACGGCCTGGGGCAATGATGATCCGCTCAGCAATCTTTTCGACAGTCTTGGGAATTTTATAAAGAGCATTGGCCAAAGCCTCCACGTCTTCACGCTCTAGGTCGCTGACAAAAGTGCGGCACAGCGCCTCATCGATCTTTTCTGTGATTTCTTTGTCTTTGCGGCGGGACAGAATCAGATCATCCAAGCTCCGAGCTTCGGGGCTCTGGGAGATCAATTTAGTTAATGCTACAACGCTGTTTTGTGCCTCGCTGGCGCTGGCCTCAAGAAGATCATAAAAGACGTCTGTTTTGCCAAAAAACTTTTGCAGTGAAATCATGGTTTAAGGGAGTGGATTGGGAGGAATCGACATTGGCGGTTGGCGTGCAGGTCTGTCAAGTGACGAAGCCATCACCTGAATCAAAATGACAAAAGATCATTTCACCGACTCCGACTGGATAGTCATCCATGAAAAGATGGATGCGTTTGAAATCATTTTTTTTAAAAAAACAGGAATCCAATTCAAATTTCTTGCGTATAGGTAACTGAATGCCTGCCTCAGCAGACTCCCCCGCCCCTCACTCACCGATCCCGACTCCTTCCTCTACACATGATGTGGAGACATTGGCGTTTTTATCTCAGGTGCTTAACTCCAGCAACGATCCTTCACGGATCAAACACGCCGTCGCTCAGACTCATCGAGATGAGGGCGAGCCGCTTGAAAGACTGATCAAGTCTGCCGAGATTGTTGGCATACGGATCGATCCCTATCGAGAATCTTTGGCTGACGCTATCTGGAAGGCACGGGATGAGCAGCCTCTGATTGTCTGGCTGCAAGAGACCAAGCGCTGGTTGCTGTTGCGCAGACATAGTTTTTTCCGTGTCCGCATTACCTGCCCCGATCACCCTCTGGAATCTGAATTTGTCAGCCGAGGCGCTCTGGCTAAAAAACTGGGACTCAAAAGTGTCTCTGAGGTGATCGACATTGGAGTCGTCAGTGCTGAGCGCCCGGCTGAGGGGCTGCGTGGTAAGACGGTGGATCAGGAATCTGCGCTCCTTCCAAGTTTCCACATCAATTCCGATTCAGGACATGGGCATCACGAGCATATGGAACCCATGAAACGGTTCTTTGGGCTCTTGCAGCCTGAAATGAAGGATGTTTGGACGATTGTGATTTTCAGTGTCATTACTGGACTTCTCTACCTAGCTCTACCGTTGGCGGTGAATGCGCTGGTGAGTAATCTGGCTTTTGGCGGTCAGTCGGCACCGTTCCAGCAGGCGCTATTTTTCATCGCTCTAGCATTATTCGCCTGTCTGATGCTCTCGGCCATCATTCGGGGGCTGCAGTTTTACGTGGCAGAGGTGATCCAGCGGCGGATCTTTGTTCGCATGACAGCAGATATGGCTTATCGCCTGCCGCGTGTTAAAGCAGACTCTTTGGATGGAGTGCATGCGCCAGAAATGGTGAATCGCTTTCTCGATGTAGTGACTGTACAGAAAAGCACTTCACTCCTTCTACTCAATGGCATCAATATTGTGCTTGGGGGAATCATTGGCTTAATCGTGCTGGGCTTTTACCACCCTGCTCTACTTGCCTTTACTCTGCTGATCCTTCTGGCAATTATCGTGATCATCTTCGGTCTTGGACGTGGCGCTATACGCACCAGCATTGAAGAATCCATTAGCAAATATGATGTCGTCAACTGGCTTGAAGAGCTAGCACGCTACCCCCGACTTTTTAAAGGCCCCGGAGGATACACCCTGGCCACGGATCGTGCTGATCAGCTTGCACGGGCCTATCTGACTGCGCGCAGCGGGCATTTCAAAATCCTCATGAGGCAGATTAGCGGCCTACTCCTCTTAGAGGTTCTTGCTAGCTCTGCCCTACTCATCGTCGGCGGTTGGCTGGTATTGAGCCAGCAGCTGACTCTTGGGCAACTTGTGGCCAGTGAGCTAATCGTCAGTGCCATCGTGGCTTCCATTTCCAAACTAGGGAAACAGTTCGATAGCTATGGACAAGGCAACGAAATCTTCTCTAACGTTAGTTTTGAAATCCCACCCGGGGGGCGCGTAGCACTCATCGGCTCTCAGGGCAGTGGTTCCAGCACTCTCTTAGATCTACTGCTCGGACTCAGACACCCAACAAGTGGCCACATTTGCTTGGATGGTTTTGATTTGCGCTCTTGGTACCTTGAGGAGCTTCGCTCCAGTGTGATGCTCATCCGGACACAGGACATCGTAAATGGCACTGTTGCTGAAAACATCCGGCTTGGAAGACCAGGCGTGGGATTGGATGAAGTACACCGCGCGCTGGATTCTGTGGGACTTCTAGAAGACGTCATGGCGCAGCCGCTTGGGATGCACACGGTCCTTGTGACTGGGGGGCTACCACTTTCTAGCCGCCAAAGAACCCGCCTGCTACTAGCACGTGCTCTGGTTCTCAAACCGCGCTTACTGCTCTTGGATGATGTCTTTGATGGCATGGATAAAGCAAGTATGGACACCCTCACGTCGATGCTTCTCTCTCGTGACCTTCCTTGGACGGTCATCATCGCCACGCGTGACCCACTCGTGGCTAGCCGCTGTGATAACACTGTCGATCTTGACTCCCCAGCCTGCCACACTTCTGCCAAATGAATCACGCTGCTACACACTCTTCCTCTGATTTGCGTGGCTACCTGCCTGCTATCACCCGCGCTGGCTCCAGCCGTTGGCCTCGACTACTGGCTCGGATCTTAGCCGTCCTGTTTGTTTTGTTTATCTTGGCCGTTTGGTTTTTGCCCTGGCAACAGTCGGTCAGCGGTGCTGGTAAAGTCATCGCCTTTGACCCACTCGAACGTCGTATCAACGTCGAAGCACCTGTCGCGGGACAGGTGAAAAAGCTGCATGTAGTCGAAGGTCAGAAGGTCCATAAAGGAGACATCATCGTCGAGATTCAGGACAATGATCCTAACTTGCTGATGAATCTTCGCAGTCAGCACGATGCCCTCATCGCCAGACGTGCGGCAGCGGCTCAAAGGGTGGTTGATCTTGAGCTTCAGATCAAACAACTGGAGCAATCTAAAAATCAGGCGATTGATGCTGCCCAGCAGCGAGTGGCCGCAGACAAAATCGCAGCCCAGACTGCCGTGCTGAATTACGACCGGAATAAAGAGCTCAAAGGCCCAGGGCTAATCTCCCAGCGCGAATATGAGTTAGCTAAGCAGGCGCGTGAAAGCAATGATGCCCATCTTGCTGCGTCTGAAGCCAATCTTAAGCGCACCGAAAATGACTTCGATGCCACCATTTCTGGCATTCGCGCACAAAGAGGCACGGCTGAGTCGGAGATGGCTGGCGCAGAACGTGATATCAAGACGATGGATATCCAGATCAGTCAAAATCAGCGGCAAGTCGTGGAGTCGCCGCGTGACGGCATCGTCCTATCTGTGCAAGCCACGGATGGAACTTACCTGCGGCCAGGTTCACCCGTCTGCGTGGTCATTCCAGAGACATCCAGCCGCTTTGTCGAAATGCTGCTGGATGGCAATGACATGCCGCTCATCCGTCCGCGTCACTTAGAGGCAGACGGCAGCACCACCCCAGGCAGTGAAGTACGACTTCAATTTGAAGGCTGGCCAGCCATCCAATTCGTCGGTTGGCCTAGCGTCGCTGTCGGCACCTTTGGTGGTGAAGTTGTCTTTGTCGATGCTGCGGATGACGGTCACGGCGAA
>JAPLUM010000040.1 GCA_026397605.1 Verrucomicrobiota bacterium
TGCTGAAATAAGAGTGAGGCGAGAGGATAAAAGCGGCGCTGTATCGGGAGAAGCAGCGCCACAGATTATTTTTGAAATTACATGCCTTGTTTATGACAGAATCGACACGTTTGAAAGTGAATCTTGAATCATTTTTTAAACTCTCTTTTTTGAGAGTCTCATTATGCAAAAAAGATCCTTTGCTTATGCTAAACACCTCTGTCGAAAAGACAAAAAAAATCGTCTCTAAATTAAAAGAGGCGAACACTGAATGCGCTCGCCTCTTTTAGCTGAAATGGATCTGAACCCTTGTATTTACTTGGCTTTCGTCTCAGTCACTGGTTTTGACTTGGCTGGTGCTTTGGGCTTTTGCGGGACATAGGGTGGATTGCTTCCAGCTCCAGGTGCGGCAACGGCTAGATTTGGCGGAACATCAGCGTTCACTGTACCCAAGGCCCAGTGAATGCCACCAATGAGAATCTTTTGAAAGATGGGATTCGTCCAAACATCTTCGCGGTGACCCATAGCAGTGTACCAGACGCGTCCTTCGCCCTCTTTGCGCGCCCAAGTGCTTGGATAAGCTGGGCGTCCATACATGCTGCCTTCCATGGCGGGTGCATCAATGGTGGTAAGAACATGGATGTCATCACGGAAGTCTTTGAGTGAATACCATTCCTCTTGGAATGCGAAGTCAGTGCCAATGCTCTCAAAGCCCGGGAAAGCCGGATTGATGACCGTGTTTTTAGCCACTTGCTGTGCACCATGAATGATGAATTCTGCGCCAAGGAAGCGCACATAGGGATCTGCCTTTTCGCCATGATTGAGATAACGCTCAGGCCCTTTGACGGCTTCGTTATCGGTGTGGAAGGTGTCGCTGGCAGAGTGTGTGCCAATGAAGCCTTTGCCTGCTTTGACGAAATCAAAGAGGGCTTGTTTTCCTTCTGCGGTCATGGGTGGATTTTTATCCGTGCCTGCCTCTAATAGATTACCAGTGGTGTAGAAAAACACGGCATCAAACTGAGCTAAGTAGTCTTTGCTGAACTTGCTGCCATCTTTGGAGAACTCAAAGTCCCAGCCCTGCTTGGCGCCTAGCTCAAGCAATGTCTTTTCTGCGTGGCTTGGCTGGCCGTTTTTCCAGGAAATCACGCTATGCTCAAAGCCGCTGGATTTGGAGAAAAAGAGGATACGTGGTTTCTTGGCTTCTGAAGCCGAGAAGGCCAGGCCGATGGCAAGACCAAGGCAGGCTAGGGGAGCGAGGATTTTTGTGATCATAGGGAAGGAGACGAAGGAAAGATGAAGGATGGAGGGATCGGCACTAGTAGATCATAGCGTCTGCTGGCGCTGTGGTCTCTTCGATCTTTGTGGCTTCAATGATAGGCACCATTTGATCGCCTTCTTTTTTGTAGCTCATGGTGCCGATGACTTTGACCCATGTCATGTCTTTGAACTCAGGGGCCTTTTTGCCGAAATCAACTGGCACGGAATAGGGCCGCGCATCCGCCGCGCAGCATTGGACCAGCATTCGGAAAACGCGCAGACGATGTCCGTCCGCGTTGTTGACTTTTTCAGGCAGGATTTGGGCAGTTGTTTCCACCGGTTGCCCAGTGATGGCCTTCTGAACTTCCGCATCTCCTGCGGTGTAATAGATCTCAGGCACTTCGAGGATGAAGTTTCCTTCTTTGCTTTGTGGCACTTGTTTCTTTAAATCTTCAAGAGTGAAGCTGCCGTAGCTTTGAGCTTTTTCGGGGGTTTTGGGAGTAGCTTTGGCGATGGCTTCAGGCTCGCTGAGGTGGGCGGGTGGTGGCAATGGCTCACTTGGCTGCGGCGTCACGTTTGGCTTTGGACGCTCCGCCTTTGTGCCTGCTACTTCTGTTCGCAGGGTGAATTTGTCAGAGTTTGAGGTATCTTCGTAATTAGGGTTGTAGAGGCCCTTGTTGACGATGGCGTTGGCGCTGTAGCGATCCGGCGATTGAAAAGCTGCCCAAGTCAAAGGAGCTGACAAAACCAAGAGGGCCGCAATACGGCCAGGCCAGCTGCTTTCAGCAAGGATACCGTGGCTGTGATCGTGGTCCGCGTGGTCTTGCCCACGCCCATGATCGTGATCATGACCGCAGCCAGCGTGGTGTTGGTGGCCATGGTCGTGACCGCAGCCTTCGTGATGGCTGTGATCAGACTCACATTCGGGGCCATGCTTAGGGTCATGATCATGACTGTGATCGTGGACACAAGTGCTGCCATGCTGATGGTCGTGGTCATGATCACAGTCTTTCCCATGCTTGTGCCCGTGATCGTGGTCGCAGCCTTCATGATGATCATGCTTATGGTCATGATCGCAGCCGTGGGCTTCACAGCCGGCGTCTTCAGCATTGGTGGTGAATAGATTGAACAGGGCGACAACGGCTAATCCAATGCCCGAGATAAGTACCATTTGGCGGAAGATGCCGTCAGGCGGTAAGTAGGCTGCCACACGGCCACTCATGTGGAAATAGATGAGCACGGCGCTCCAGAGCAGCAGGATGAGAATGCTGAGGAAATGAATGATGGTACGAGGTCCAGACATAACGGTGTTATTTGGTGGCGAGTTTTTGGATCACAAGCATCCAGGGTTCCGAAAGGCAGCCGATGAGAATGAACAGGCCGATGAGCAGCGCCATGACGACACGGCGCTTGAAGACGGCGGAATACATGAAGAGAAGCTTGATGTCCATCATCGGACCAAAGACCAAGAAGGCTAATTTAGCGGCCATGGAGAAGGCTGCCATCGGCGCGGCAATGAAGGCATCTGAGGTGCTGCAAAGTGATAGCACCATGGCTAAGCCCATGATGGCTGGCAGCGCCATCCACTCACTGCTAGCGACCGTGTCCAGGATGGATTGATTGACCTGGGTATTGAAGACTGAAGTGATAATCACACCAATGGTGAAATACATCGCCGTATCCAAGAAATCGCCCATGGCTGTGCGCATGGCGTGCACGAGTTTGGCATTGAAGTTTTTCGCTGGGGCTGGGGGCGCGTCCTCTGGAAGTGGAGCACTGATGCCTTCCACCACTTTAGCCTGAAGAATCTGTGATGGGCGGAAACGCAGCACCACCAAACCCACAATGACCGCCACCAGGTACCCAAGAGAGAGTCGTGAAAGGGTCATGGTGGCATTGCCGATGTCGCCGATGCCTTTGACCAACTGAAACTCCTTGAAAGCCGTGAGCGTGCTGATCGCCACGATGGGATTCATGATCGGAGCCGAGAGCATGTAAGTGACCGCACATGAGATGGGCAGACCTTTTTGAACCAATCGGCGAATGACCGGCACCACCGCGCACTCACAAACCGGAAAGACCAAGCCTAGAAAGCCAGCGGCGAAGGTCGCTACGACACGATTTTTTGGCAGCACCTTGTCCAGCAGCCTAGAATCCAGAAAAGCGGCGATCATGCCTGAAAGCACGGTGCCGATCATGATGTAAGGCGCACCTTCGAAGAGGATACTGAGGAAGGCCATCAGGACATCCCCGAGGCGGCTAGGTTCTGGCAGAGCGGCAAAAAACATGGTTTCACCTTCTAAACGTTGCCTGAACCACGATTCAAGCGGGAAACTCTACTGAATCTCAAAACAGAGTCCCCGAATTTACTCCAACAGATTCAGGGACGCTCGCGGATCGTGTTTTTAAATCAGCATCCATGAACCTAGCTTCGGGAGTCGGTCCCTACCAGTCGATTTCCCGCGCGAAACCATTTGCCGCTTCTCCAGCATTGGCGCACGGAC
>JAPLUM010000229.1 GCA_026397605.1 Verrucomicrobiota bacterium
CTCAAACCACCCATAAAACCACACCCAAACAAGACGCTACGGTGCCCACTTAATTTCGCCTAAAACTACCTCGCTACGGTGTCTTTTTTAGATGCGGCAACAGGGCGGGAAAAAAGCTTTTTACTTCTGAAACCGTAATGCAAGCAGGCTCACATGCCTCTCGGTGCCATGCTGTAGAGGCCGAGAGTGGCCTCGTAGGCATCGGCTGCGGCCATACGTTTAATTTCATGACCAGCGCCCCAGGAGTCGGTAAAGATGATTTGGTTTTTGGCACTGTTATAGCCGATCATCATGCGCATGTGCCCTCCGCTGATTTGACCTCCACCGGAGCTTAGCGGTGGATCTTCTGGGAATTGGCCTAGGCCCAGAGCCCAGAGTAACGGCACCCCTTTGTCCGCATGGTCGCGGATGATGGTGGCGAATTCTTTGAGGGAGATGCGGCGCTTGCCTTTATTGTCGTAATAGATCTCGGGATTGATCAAGGGCTTGAAGGAGACACCGAATTTCTGATCCACTTTGGCTAGGCTTTTTTGCATCACCATGGCATTGGCCCCTTTTTCGACATCCACATTCAAGAGTTGGGCGATCTCGTGCTGGTCACAGGGGATGCGCATGTACTCGAGCAGACGTTGGCAGCTGGCGGCCACGCAGTAGCCTTTGGCGCCCTGATCCACCATGGGCACACCTGAGATGAAGACATCTCCATTGGCGGCTTTGGTCACATTTTTTTGCAGTGACATGCGCTGCACGCCCATGGCCATCTTGCCCATGGACCAGTCGGCCTGATCGGGTGCCGCCAGCTTCAGGCGCAGGAATTCTGGCTGACTGATCTGCCCATTGGTCTGATAGTCGTTGTGCTCTAAAATAGCGATACCTGCGGGTGTGCTCCAGACCCATGAGACGACTTTGACCGCGGCATTACCAGTCATGAATTGCTTCTTCGGTGCCACCTTCAAGTGAGCCCCCAGACTTTGGCCTGCCTTTCGGAAAATGGCATCAAACTCCTGCATGGAGATCTTCCCTGAATCTCCGCGATTGTAGATCGATAGCGTGGCCCGCGCACATTTGCCCTGCGCAAATTCGACCACCGCTTCTTCGATCTTCATCTGCCCCTGGAAGATGGTCAGGGCTGTTTGCACATTGCTGAACATTTGGCGTGAAAAGCGGGCTCGATCCTTCGTGGCAGTCAGCCACTCAAACTGCGGGTTGTTGTTCTGCTTCTCGATGCGTGGCACAAAGACTGTCTCGAACGTTTCCGGGCGTGTATTCCAGATCGTGCTGAAGTTCAGCAAAGGATCTAGATCTGCCTTCAGGGTGGGAAGTGTCCTCTGGGCATCCTGGCCAAGTAAGCCTGAGGCCAATGTGGTGCATAGGATCAAAGCTCCCCAAGTGCGGATGAAATTCATGGCTTCTTATTACCCTGTTTTGGGCTCTTTGGTCAATGCTGAGGAGAAGAAATCTTTCGGCTTCGTTGGAATCCGCCCGATATGACAACTGGGCTTTTTTCAAATATTACCCAGTTTGAAAACACCCCATTAGCATTCTGGCGAATGCTCCTACGGCACCGTAGACTCGTTCGCCAGAACGAGGAGGACG
>JAPLUM010000208.1 GCA_026397605.1 Verrucomicrobiota bacterium
GATGAAACGGTCACGGTTAGTCTTGGCACCGCTACTTTGGACTTGCTGGCAAAAAACATCAGCTCAGAAGGAACGGCCTTTGAGACACCTAGCAGTTATCCAGTGAACATCCAGACGACCGGTTCATGGGCTGTCACTGAGGCACTCACCTGGGCCACCGTCTTGCCGCCGAGTGGACGCGGTAATGCCGTCGTCAACATCACAGTGCAGCCGAATACGGCCACAGTCAGCCGCACTGGCGTAATCAAGATCGGTGGCGTTTCCCACACGATCACGCAGACTGGCACATTGAAGCCGACACTAGGTCCACTGGTTGGATCCCCCTTCAATGCCATTGTCGGTGGTTCTTTTGAGCTAGTGATTCCGACGGTGAATGCCCCGGTGACTTACACCACGACAGGGATGCCGCCTGGGCTAACACTCAGCAATACGACAGGCATGATCACAGGCCGACCAACCATGACGGGGACGGTGCCCACGACCTACAATGTGACCGTGAGAGCTAGCAATACCTCAGGTCCGATAACGACCGATACTGCTGGCAGAGCTGCGGCCTTCCTAGCCTTCACCATCCAAGTCATTCCGCTGCCAGCAGGTGTGATTGGCACATTCCACGGACTCATTGAGCGCAGCAGCACGGTGAATGTCGGCACGATTCCCAATCTGGGTGCGCGCTGGGAAATGACGGTGAGCGCGCTGGGTGCGGTCAGTGGCAAGATCGTCGAAGGTGTGACCTCACGCAGCTTTGCCGATCAGCTAGAAGTCACAGCTGCTACAGCCAATTCACCCACGATCAGTGCCGCAGTCACTGGCACAGCTTTGACCCTAGATCTTAAGCTGAATGCTCTCACAGATAGCCTGAGCAGCGGTGCCGGTGAAAATGTGCTGCGTAGTGCTGGCAATAGCAGCGTCGTCACTGGCTGGGGGAATGCCTGGAGCACCACAGCACCGATCAGACGAGCCACGCAGTTCAGAGGTCCGTATAGCTTTGCCATCAGCAATCCCAGCACCAACACGGCTACCAATACAGCAGCACCCGATGGCTACGGATTTGGTAACTTCATTATCTCTGAAACCAATGGCGCACTCAACATCACGGGTGATCTGCCTGATGGTAGCAAGATTCTGAGCGCTAGCTTCATCGGCCAAAATGGTGAGGTGCTACTCTACACGCCACTGCATGGGAACAAAGGCAGCATCCATGGAAAACTCACCGTCACCCCAAACAATGCGCCGACTGACAACAGTGTGGAAGGTCAGCTGACCTGGCTGAAGCCCGCCCTACTCGCTACGGACAAAGACAAGTCCTACCAGTCCGGCTTTGGCCCGCTGACTCTGGATGCCAAAGGCAGCACCTACCTGCCACCAGCGAAGGGCCAGCGAGTGCTCGGCCTGCCAGCACCAGCCCTCACTCCGACGACCGCGACCAATGCCAAGCTAGCCTTTACTCTTGGAGGGCTAGATCTCGCCACGCCGAACAGCTTGGCCTTCAATCAGCTCATCCGAGTGAACAACGCCAGCGCCACCGGCCTAACGAATACCGCCACCGTCGTCCCCTTCAATGCCACAACGCTGACCAATCCCAATAAAGTCGCCATCACCACCTTCACCGCACCGACGGGTGCCTTTGCAGGCAACTTCACCCTACCCGGCATACCAGCTCGAATCGGCCCATTCTTCGGTCAAATTGTCCGCATCATCGGCACCAATACCACCACCCAAGGCTACGGCTACTTCCTGCTTCCCAGTGTGCCCGCTGCGCCCCAGACCGTGCTCACCTCGCCAAAGCTGAGCGGACGCGTGGAATTAACCGCTCCGTAGTTTGCTCAAATCATCACCCCTACCACCAACAATCCCGCAGCGATCCAATCACGAATGCCAAGCCGGTCGGCATCACCGGTAAAGCGGACGAGTTTGAAGAGGGCACCGGTGGGGCAGGCGTATTTGCAGTAGGCTAGCGGCTGGAACAGTGAGGCGATCAGGCCGATGAGGGCGATGGCTAAACTGGCCCAGCCTGCGACGCGGAAGACGTAGGCATCAAAGGGTTCCAGCGAATTCAGGTTGATGGCCCAACCAAGGATGAGGCTGACGAAAATGAGCGCGAGCAAGAGGAAGGGGATCTGAGTCAGCCAGCGTTCGAGCTTGGCAGGCACGCGCCATTGCCAGGGCAGTCGGCGGGCCACGAGTTGCTGCAAAGCGCCGTGCGGGCAGATGTGGTGACAATACAGCTGCTTGCTGGTGAAAATGGGGCCGAGCAAAGAAATGACCGCCAGCATGAGCAGCCCTGGCGCACTCTGCCAGGGCGTGCCGTGGGCTGCCCAACCGGTGAGTAGGCCCTGAGACAAAAGCTCGCTAGCCACAAACCCGCCATAAAGCACCAGCCAGAAGTGATGCAGATGCCGTGCCCAGGCGATCCCACGCAATTTACTGAAAGCCATGACAAAGGCGGCGATGAGCGTGAGGATATGTCCCGTGTCCTGCCATCGCCAGACGATCTTTCTGAGCCAACCAGTGGGTTGCGCCTCCAGTAAGTTTTTAGCCCGCAGTTTCAGACCTTCGGCGATGGACCAGCTCGTCTCTGTGGCACCTGAGACGCCTTCGATCTTGGCTTGTTTAAAGTCCAAATCAGCCAGCTTTTCCAGCGTCATGTCATTGAAGAGCTTTTGGAAATAGTCATCGCCCGTGACATAGGCCAGGTAGCGCTTGGTATCGTAGCTTTTACGCAGAGACATGCGCTTTAAAACCAGGCCGCTTGAATCCAGCAGCATCAGGGAGTCTGTTGGGCCTTTGTAGCCCACCAGAGTATCCGTAACCGGAGACGTGCGGGTGGCGATGCCGATGCGCTGGCCCTTGGCATCCAGTACCTCTTGGCTACCTGGATGCTGTCTGGACGGCTGTAATTTCGCAGCTTTGGGCTCCAAATGCTGCACCTCCGCCAGAGTGATCTCGTCAGGGAAGCGCAGAGACGTGCCTGAGGCTTTCCCTAGCTTTGCCAGCACGCCCTGGGCCATGGCGGCACTGGTCAGAGTGGCACCCGTGACGATATGCAGCGGCCTGCTTTCCGCAGGCTGTTTCATCTGTTCAGGGAATTGGGTGAAAAAAGCCCGATCTGCCACAACCTCGGCCACATGATCTGAGGTGTCGTAGCTTTTGATCAGGCGCACCCGAGTCAGCGTGCCTTTAGCATCAAAAACAAGTAAGCAGTGGGATGGACCCGCGTAGCCGATGAAGGCCTCAGATTCAGGAGCTGTGGTGGTCACATAGCCTAGGGTCTGCCCTGCACTGTCCAGCACGGCGCGCCAGCCGCTGGTCGGGTTCACAGTGCCGAGGCTGTGAATCTCAGGAAAGTCACCGCGTAGGCGCTCGGGCTGAAGAGCGGCAGCGGCCTCTGACCGGCCCCTCTGGCTGACAGCCTCTCGAATCAGCAGCACCGCCGCTACCAGCAGGCCCAGCCGCCAGAGGCGGATCAGGTTGGGGCGTCGTTTCTTTAGCATCATCCTCCCATGGTGGCAGGGAGAGCGCCTCTGTCACGCGTATCCTGCGTTCAAGACGAAGCCGTGGCTTGCCATGCAGCTTTGGCACGCTATGACTGGATTCCCTGCCTGTCCGGCCCCCTCTGACAGCAGCCCCTCCCCACTATGTCTCTCTCCCCCGAAAGTCCCGTAGCCGTCCTATGCAGTGGCGGTGATGCCCCAGGAATGAATGCCTTTTTGCGCGCAATGGTGCGTCTGGGCCTGAACCGTCATGAAACACCGGTCTATGGTATCCGGGATGGTTACCGCGGACTCGTGCGCGCTGCCCGCCAGGTCGAGGGCGATCCAGAGGGCATTGTCCGGCTGAAGCAGGAGATCGAGCGGAATACAGGGCATCGCGGCCTCATCGATGCGCAGCAATGCATCATCCAAATGGACCATGCCAGTGTCTCAGGCATCATGGGAAAAGGCGGAACCATACTTGGATCGGCTCGCTGCCTAGACTTCCACAAGCCTGAAGTGCGCCGCGAAGTCATCACCCTTTTAGAAAAGCTCGGCGTGAAAGCCCTCGTCGTCAGCGGCGGTGACGGCTCTCTCACTGGCGCGCGTTTGCTGGCTGAAGAAAGCAATCTACGCATCATCGGCGTGCCAGCCACCATCGACAATGACCTGCAATTCACCGAAATGGCGCTGGGTGTGGACACAGCGGTACACACCCTAGTTTGGGCCGTGGATCACTTCATCGACACTGCCCGCAGTCACCGCCGCGTGATGGTGCTAGAGACCATGGGGCGTGAAAGTGGCGACCTGGCCCGCATGGCCGCTTTGGCCTCAGGTGCAGAAATGGTGATCACGCCTGAAGGCGGTCCCATGACAGAGGCCAGCATGATCGCCCTAGCTGAGAAGATCGAAGGAGCCATGACCCGTGGTCGCGGTCATGCCATCATCCTGATTGCTGAAGGTGTGCGTTTTGAGCCACCGCAGTCACGCAATGGTGCCTACATCCTGCGGGATGCTTTCCAAAAATACTTCCAGCGTGAAGGCGCGCCCTTCCAGGACCTAGAGGTGCGCCCATCCGTGCTCGGGCACTTGCAGCGCGGCGGTCACACCACCCCAGGAGATTGCATCCTCGCCGCCCGCTTTGCTGAGGAAGCATGGAAGGCGCTGCTAGACCCCAATGGCATCAACGGCATCACCGCCCTGCGCTATAACAAGGTCGAGATCGTGCCCTTCGGCTGCCCTGACCTGCCTGAGCGCGCCATCCATTCCCGCGCCATGGAGCATCTGCATGATGACTTGAGCAACTGGTAGTGACCAGACGCCCCCCCCCTCATGAAATGTGACGCATGCTTTGGCAAATGGAGATGGGCCGCCCTGGTGGTCCCTCTTTCACTGGCCAGCTGTGTCTCATCACCGTACTATGATCCTGTGCCGAAACAGCCGGCAGCGCTGCGGCAGCACATCGTGGACAGGATTGCCCTGATCGTGACACTGCCACCACAGCAGGCAGCCAAGCTACTGCGACATTCCAGCGTCAATTCCTCCCAGCCAGTCTCGGTGAGCACCGCTACACCTATCGGCCCAAATGGCATGATGCTTACCGCAGCGCATGGGGTGAAAGGCCTGAATCCTGGAGATGTCACCGTCGTGTATTATTCGCCGACAAAGCATAATCGCCGAGGCCAAGCGCGAGTCCTGTGGAAGGATGACCGCGCTGATCTGGCGCTAATCCAGGTCCCCTTCCCCACACCTTCTTATTACAGCTGGACACCACGAAATCGCACCCTGCCACCGGGCACGCGAGTCATTCATGGCGGCTTGACCACAGGCCCAAAGGCGGAGGTCGGCCAACTTTTAGAGCCACTGGCGGGCACAGGCCATCTCCTGCGTCCCTGGGTGCGGCACAGCCTGCGTCTGCAGCCCGGAGACAGTGGTGGCCCCCTACTGGCCACAAGCGGAGAGCTGATTGGCATCAATCGTGCGGTGGGATATGTTGGCGTCATGGACACCAGCTTCTTTACCGAATCCCAAAGCACGCGGCCTGACCCAGCCAAAATCAACGTGCTGGCCTCTAAAATGGCTGCTCAGTGAGTGATCTAACCATGCATCCCTTTTTCAAAAATCTGCTCCTTATCCTGGCGACCTGCCTGACTCTCACGAGTTGCCAGGTTTCCAAGGATGCCTTTGAGCTAGGGGCTACCCAAGCCAACTCGAACGGGCTCATGTCCGTGCGTGCGACACCACCCAGCATTGGGTATCGGCGGCTAGAGGCTTACTCAGGGCTGAACTCTGCGATCAAAGGCTTCGTTCAAACCAAAGGCTATCCTGATTTTATCATCGAGCAGCGAAAGCTTGGTAAAATGGCCATGGTCTGTTTTTACCCGAAGAAAAATCAGGCTTACATGATTCAGGCTCTCCTGAACCTTCCCGAAGAGACCCAAGTACTTGGCCCAGAGCCCATCGGTGAAAAAGACAAACGCCTCTTCAAAGCCATCCGTGAAGTGGAGAATGCCGCTTTGGCTTATGGGCAGTAGTGGCGGGGCGTTTTAGTAGCTGGCTAACAGACTTTTCGGGGAAATAGGCCTAATAGGACCCTCAAGATTTATTTTCCTATTGCTAAAGAAGCATCCTTTCCAGACAGTACTAAGTCTTCACAGACGTTCTCCTTTCTGTCATGCGTTTCTTCCTTGTCACGATTCTGCTCAACCTCTGCTGCCAAGTGCAGGGTCTGGAGAATCTTCCCCAGCGATCAACGCTAGCAGATCTGCTCAAAATCCAGAAAACCGTACAGTCGCAGCTACCGCTAGTGCAGGGAGCCGTCGTGGCGATCCAGACCAATGACGGCACCGCCAGCGGCGTCATCATCACTGAGGATGGGCTGATTCTCACTGCTGCCCATGTGGCTGAGAAACCGGGCCGCCAAATGCGCGTCATTTTACAAGACGGCAAGCGAGTGATCGCCACCACGCTGGGCCTGGATAAATCTGCCGACGCGGCGCTGATGCAACTGAACGATAATGACCTGAAATGGCCCTTTGTGAAAGTCAGTCGCGAAGTCGTCAAGACCCAGGCCGGCCAGTGGTGCTTTGCGCTCGGTCACACAGGTGGCTTTGATAAAGACCGTGGTGTGGTTTTACGCGTCGGAAAAATCGTCAAACAAACCACCAATGCCCTGCAAAGTGACTGTGTGCTCATGGGGGGAGATTCCGGTGGTCCGCTCTTCAACCTTCAGGGTGAAGTGATCGGCATTCACAGCCAGATCTGGGAGGAGCGGGATCAAAACATGCATGTCTCCATGGCACCCTTTTTCCGCTCTTGGGATGATTTAAAAAGCAGCCAGATCATCCATACCTGGAGCACCGGCAGCGGAGGCTACCTGGGCGTGCTACTTGACTCTGAGGGAGATACAGAAGTCCTTAAAGTCAATCAAGTGACCAAGCGCACCGCCGCAGAACTTGCCGGCATCCAACCTGGAGACATCATCCTACGTCTGGACGGGGAGACCATGCTCTCCGTGTCACAGTTTCAAAACGCCATACGCGCCCGAGCCGCAGGCACCCAGATCCAACTCCAAATCCAGAGGGCTGGCGAAAAGATCGACCTCAAAGTACTGCTTCAACGCTTGCCTAAGGAGGATGCGGCATGATCCGACATCTCGCCCTGTTTTTCAGTCTCGCCTCAGCCACCGCATACGGAGACCTACGCGCGCCATTGCCAGCCGCAGAGCGCACCAATGGTGCCCAAACACTGGCAGCCGTCTCAGCGCTGGAAAAGCAGACTCAGATCATGGTGGCACCCGTCATCGACAAAGATGGACTCACTCTCAGCACCGCCTCCTGGGTGGGCAGTGAAGGTTATTTTCTCACCAAAGCCAGTGACACTCCGAAGCTGGAACAATGCAAGGTGCTCATCAGCACCAGCCTCAGCGTCGGCATTCGTGAGATCCATCGTTCTAGTGCTCATGATCTCGTTTTAGCCCAGGCCATAGGCGTCAGCGGTCTGCCAGCACTGACCTTTGAGCCGAAAGCGCCAAGCACCCGTTACGGACAATGGTTAGCAGCACCCGTGAAAGGTGGCAAAGCCCTGCGCATCGGCATCGTCAGTGCCCAGCGCCGTAAAATCCCCGGTGGTGGTGCTGCCATGGGCGTGCGCATGGATGAAAACTCCGCAGGCAAAGGTGTCCGCGTCGCCGGAGTCGCAGAGGACAGCCCCGCCGCTGCTGCCGGACTCTTAGAAGATGACGTGCTCCTGTCGCTGGAAGGCCAAGTGCTCAGCTCTTACAAAGACGTCCATGATCTCGTCCGCGACCGTCAGCCAGGCGAACAGATCGAGATCGCCTATCGCCGCGAAGGCAAAGTCTCCAAAGTTCAGCTACGACTCGCCAGCCGCAGCAAGATCCTGCAAAATTGGGAAGGCGAGGACTTTGCCAATGGCGGCATCTCCATCCGCACCGACAACTTCGCGCAAGTCATCCAGCACGATCTCCCGCTTGCCCCCCAGGACATGGGCTGCCCGCTCTTTGATCTCGATGGCCATCTGCTCGGCATCAACATCGCCCGGGTGGATCGCATCACCACCTTTGCCCTACCGACTGAGACCTTCTGGCCCACCTTCATCCCCTACCTCGAAGCCGACCGTCATCCGCCCAAGGCTGTGAAGGCCAAGTGAATCTGAAAGAAAGTTCCCGCAGAGACTGAAAAGGTCCTGATTTTTATCTTGTGCGGCCGATTCAAAGCATCTCTCTTTGCTAAGAGAAAACAACATCATGAAAACAATCCTCAAGCTCCTCTCATTCACACTTCTGCTTTCGGCCCAAGTTTATGCTGGCGGCAAATCCGGCTGGGATGACAACTATGAAAAGGCCCTGCTGGAAGCCAAAGCAGAGAAGAAGCTGGTCTTACTTGATTTCACCGGCTCCGACTGGTGTGGCTGGTGCATGAAGCTTGATGACGAGGTGTTTTCAAAGTCTGACTTTAAGAAGTTTGCCAAAGAGAATCTCGTTCTGGTTGAACTCGACTTCCCGCACGGCAAAAGATTGCAAAAGAAGACCAAGGAACAAAACGAAGCCCTCAAAACCAAATTCGCGGTGAGTGGCTTTCCAAACATCATCATCGTGGATAGCGAAGGCAAAGAACAAGCCCGCTGGAGCGGCTACAGCAAAGATTTTTTGACAGAGTTGAAAGCCAAATTGAGTGCCGTGAAGCCCTAGCTTCGTGCGCTCCAGCGCCTGATTCCAGTCAGCAGTGATGGCGGTGCGTCGGGACGATTTCATGGTGAGAATGAAGCGGTGTTCAGCTTGCCATTACGTGTCATTTCCTTTGCTTGACCTTTGCCAGATCAGCCTAGTATCAAGTCTTCTATAATGAAAACCGTCCTCGCTATCTGCCTTGCTGCCTGCCTTTTCTCCACCCTCCAAGGCGAGGAAACCAAAGCACCTGTGCCGCCAGAGCTGCAGGCTTTGGCTGAATCTTTAGTGAGTGCCATCAAAACCAATGACACCGCAGCCATCAGCGCCTGCTGGCATACACCAGAAGTCATGGCCAAGAGTAAAGCCACTGAGGCTCAGGCAGAGGCGGCCATTGCTACAAAAGAAATCGACGTTGCTAAAGAAACAGAGAAAGAACTTAAACGCCGTGTAAAAGACATGGAGTACAGCCTGCACCGTATCGGAGAGGTGAGAGCACTGATCACCAAATGCTTTGGCGATCTAGCTCCGCTGAAACTAGCCGAACTAGAACTCGACGACGATTCCGAAGCCACCGAAGCCGAGCCTGCCTACGACAACGTGGAGCTTCATCTCACCGCCGCAGACGGGACAATGCTCACCCTCGAAATCGACGATGCCGTCCGAATCGAAGGCAGCTGGAAATTTAAAGGGCGCGTGGAAGACAAGTTCAGCATCGAGCTTTCTGATCCCTAGTTTGTCTGCCCCGCACGATTCACCGCACTGACCACCGCTTTGATCGAGGCGAGTTCGATGTTGGTGTCCACGCCTGCACCCCAGACGACACTGCCAGTGGCGGTTTTGATTTGGATATAGGCCAAAGCGCTGGCTTCACTGCCAGAGCTGAGGCTCTGCTCGCGGTAAGTCACGACTTCAAAGCTTGGCGCACCAGCATCGTTGATGAGCGCACTCACAAAGGCGGCGATGGGGCCATTGCCGGTGCCGACGACACCACGCTCGCGATCATTGATCACGAGACTGCTGCGGCAGGTAAAGACGCCGTCCACACCATCGGCATGGAAGTGATGCAGAGCGTAGGGCTGCTCCACCTGGATGTATTCCTTCCAGAACATGGCCTTCAATTCCGTCGCCGTGACTTCACGACCCAGCTGATCCACCAAATCATTAGCGATAGGGCCGAACTCACGCTGCATGTCCTTGGGCAGCTCGATGCCGAACTCGCTCTCCAACAAGTAAGCCACGCCGCCTTTGCCGCTCTGACTATTCACGCGGATCACCTCACGGTATTCACGTCCGATGTCATTCGGGTCGATGGTGAGGTAAGGCACATCCCACATGGTTTTATGTTCTTCATAACCTGTCAGGCCTTTCTTGATGGCGTCCTGATGACTGCCACTGAAGGCGGTAAAGACCAGCTCACCACTATAAGGATGACGCGGTGCCACAGTCATGCCAGTGGTGCGCTCATACATGTGGATCAGGCCACTCATGTCACTAAAATCCAAGCCCGGGGAGATTCCGTGCATGTAGAGATTCATGGCCACTTGGACGATGTCCAGATTGCCCGTACGCTCGCCGTTGCCAAACAGGGTGCCTTCGACGCGATCTGCCCCGGCTAACAAACCCAACTCAGTTGCCGCCGTGCCTGTGCCACGATCATTGTGCGTGTGCAGGCTGATGATGAGACTGTCGCGATTTTTGATATGCGTGCAGATCCATTCGATCTGATCGGCATAGACATTTGGCATGGCGACCTCGACCGTATCCGGAAGATTCAAGATCATCTTCCGCTCAGGCGTTGGCTGCCAGACATCCATGACGGCTTCGCTGATCTCTTTGGCAAACTCCACCTCCGTGGCGCTGAAACTCTCTGGCGAATACTGCAAGGTCACCTGCGTGCCCGTGGCTTCCAGACGATGCAGGCGATCTTTGATCATCTGTGCGCCTTTGACCGCCATCTGCATGATCTCCTGCTTCGTCTTACCAAACACATACTTCCGCTGTGCTGGCGAGGTGCTGTTATACATATGGATCACCACTTTCCTGGCGCCCAGCAAGGATTCGACCGTCTTTTCGATCAAGTCTTCACGCGCCTGAACGAGACACTGGATGGTGACGTCATCGGGAATGCGCTTTTCTTCAATCAATCGGCGATTGAAGCTAAATTCTGTGTTTGAGGCCGAAGGGAAACCGACTTCGATTTCTTTGAAACCGCACTTCACCAGAGCATCAAACATCTCCAGCTTTTGCCCGACGTTCATCGGCACAGCGAGCGCCTGATTGCCATCACGCAGATCCACACTGCACCACAAAGGAGCCTGAGTGAGGTGACGTGTGGGCCATTGACGGCTCGGCAGATCGATCAACGGAAACGGCTGATATTTAGTGGCTGGATTCTTTAACATGACTGACTTTCTTTGAAGGGATAAATAAGGAGATAAACTTCATCAGAGTGATCCTTCGGCTGCATTCGTGCAGAAAAAAAAGGACTTCTGATCTTTGATTGTCGTGTCATAACGACAAAAGCATGACGAGCAAACGCGGGCCGCCTACCCTCGCGTAAGTCGCAGGGTGAAGAGGAGTAAAGCCGTGTTGCTGGCGGTCATGTGCTCAAATGCTAGAGTCAGATTACCGATTGTCCAGTCTGGTTTTGTGAGGTTGGCAGGCCGTAGCTTGGGAATGGTTGGCGAGAAAGATTCGTTCACGCACTGGATCTCGCCGCCAATCTTCCCGAGTTTCTGCGACGGCACGGACGCCACTCGACCTTCGACACATCCAAACCAGGCAGGAAGATCGGCGATGCAGTTTCTGGGTGCTACCGGCGCGCTTTCCCGCCGAACATTCCCATCCTACGGCGAGCGCGAGCCCCACCAACTTCACACCAATCAGGGCTTCTTCACCTCAACACCGGCTTCTTTGGCCACTTCTTCTTTTTTCTTTTCTACCTCAGCGCTGCCGAGTTCCAGAAGCTTTGGAGTAGTGCCACCTTTTGGCACGTGGAGCAGTGCCACGCCATTGATGCAGAAACGACGGTTGGTCGGTGTCTTGAATCCTTCACCCTCAAAAACGTGACCAAGATGAGCATCACAACGCTTGCAGGTGACTTCGACGCGGTGGCCATCGGGATCGCGAGTTTCCTTCACATTGTTGGCTTTTGACTGATCATAAAAGGAAGGCCAACCGCAGCCGGAATGAAATTTTTCGTTGGAGGTGAAAAGCTCCAGTCCACAGCAGACACAATGATAAATGCCGTCTCCCTGCTTATTGAACTTTTCGTATTCAGCTCCGTTTGGGCGCTCAGTGCCGGCGGTGCGGGTCACGCGATATTGCTCTTCGGAAAGACGCTTTTTCCATTCGGATTCTGGCAGGACGACTTCGGGCTTGGACATAGATGTTTCAGATTTGGCAGGTTGCTTATCCTCCGCACAGGCGATGGAGATGAGTGATACGAGGCTGAGGAGGAATAAAGATGTTTTCATAAAGAGAGATACGATGGAACAAACGTATGAGGAAAGCAGAGCTTTGCTATTCCCAATGTTTTTCCAGAAAGACTATTTCACCGGCCCCTCACTCATGAGGTAACGCAGCAGATGAACGGTATTTTCTTCACCCAGCGCCGTGAGTTGTCCTTCAGGCATCAGGGACATGGCTAGCTGCTGTCGCTCGGCAATCTGGCTGCGCTCGATGGTGAGCTTTTCAGCAGGTGTCTGCACCGTGATAGTGCGATCCGTCTGGGCAGGAATGACGCCCGTGATGGTGCGGCCATCCTTGAGCTTGAAAACGCCCATGCGGTAGTCCGCAGGCACGATGGCGCTGGGGTCGATGATGTTCTCCAGAAGATAAGTGAGCTTATGGCGATCTCCGCCTGTGAGATCAGGCCCGATCAGGCCGCCTTCACCATAGAGCTTGTGGCAGGCCGCACAGACGGCCGTGAAGATGTCTTTCCCTATAGCGGCTTCGCCTTTGGCCAAGCGCTCGGCGGTGAGTTTATGTGTCCAGTCGGAGAGTTCGGCTTTTTTGGCCTCGGGGGTGTCGCGCAGCTCGCCCCAGACGGCGGTGAGTTTGGTGGTGAGGTCGGCATCATTCAAGCTGCGGATTGCACGGGCCTGATACGGGGTGATCAGTGCCACCGGAAC
>JAPLUM010000165.1 GCA_026397605.1 Verrucomicrobiota bacterium
ATTATGGTGGTCTGGATCACCTTCATTTTCTGATCCTCAGGCTTACCGATGGCCGTCAGACTCGTTGTCGTTTCAGTCAGGGTTTCTTGAGTATAGATATAGCCCGGCAGCCAGCGCAGTCTCAGTGAAAGAGGCTCATTCTCAGCCATGGCATGAAAAGGTGCGCAGATCAAAAGAGCGGCGTTGATCATGCAAAAGAGGAGGGCAGGACGAGTAGCGGGGGACATCAGTCTGCGAGCTACGATAGAAGACTCCTCTTTGCAACCTTGGTCGCACAACAGAATGAACTGAAAAACAATCTTCAAGAAAGTTGGCACACTTCCCGCTTTAGTGTATTTCATAGCAACGATTTCGGAAAATCACCTCTGATCTTCCCAATTTCTTGCAATCCGCCAAACCACATACTAATTGCGACAGCCATGAAAAAAGTCGAAGCGATCATCAAACCCTTCAAACTCGAAGACGTCAAAGAAGCCCTTTCCGAAGTGGGAGTGGAAGGAATGACTGTCGTCGAAGTCAAAGGATTCGGCCGCCAAAAAGGCCATACTGAAATCTACCGAGGTTCCGAATATACGGTGGACTTCCTCCCTAAAGTGAAAATCGAGATCGTTGTGGAAGACTCCCGCAGCGAGACTGTGGTTGACGCTATCGTGAAGGCCGCCAACACCGGTAAAATCGGTGACGGCAAAGTTTTCGTGAGCGAAGTTCTCGAAGCCGTCCGCATCCGCACTGGTGAGCGTGGATCAGACGCTGTTTCCAGTTCATAGTTCTTAATCTCCCGTTTATTTTAACACCAAGCCCGTCAGTTCAGCTGACGGGCTTTTGTTTTTGCGCAGTGCTCCCGATCCTTGTTTCAGGTTATAACTTGTGCATTTTCATGAGGGAGCTAAACCAGACGATTTTTTGGAAAAGCATTGCCTCAAAAGGCTTACTTTCATAAGTCTTCTGAATGCCTTCTGCGCGACCACTTTTCTGCCTGGTTTTTCTATGTTTTTTTTCGGCTCCTGCTTCGGGACAAGAGACGAGCGCTCTACCCGGCACTCCGTCTGCACTCCCTGTTCCTGTGGCTAGGGAGGTCACTGAGATCGAGCCGCTGTTTCTAATCGCCCCAAAGCTTGCTGGTAGTCTTTTGAGGTCGCCGCTTAGTGCGATCGTGAGTGACGCTGAGTTTCTGCACTCGGCCATCGTGAGGACAACCCAAGAAGCCGCCATTTACGCGCCGAGTACCTTTTTTGCTGAGGCTAGTGCTCGCAGGATGAGCATGCCGTATGTTCGAGGGCTTGGGGGATCGGGGTTAAATCCGGGGGTGACGACCTTCATTGACGGAGTGCCGCAGCTTCATGCCAGCTCCTCTAGCCTGACTCTTTTAGATGTGGCTCAGGTCGATCTCACCAGAGGTCCGCTTGGCACTTTATACGGTCGCAATACACTGGGTGGTGGTATTCACCTCACGAGCCGGCTTCCCTCGCTGACAACCTCGCGCGGGGAATTTCAGACGACTGTAGGCAATTATAATCTCTGGGACTTTCGCGGTAGTGTGAGTGGTCCTTTGATTCAGAATCAGCTGGGCTTTAGCTTGGCGGGTGGGTTAAGTGAAAGGGATGGCTACAGCCAATCTGGCAGCACTGGAGAGGATATCGACAATCGCAGCGCGAGGTTTGGTAAAGCTCAATTTCTATGGGTGCCTGACGAGCGTTTAGAGGTACGACTGATCATCGCTGGTGAATCGGATCAGGATGGTGGCTATGCGTGGAATTCACTGCAGGCTCTGCGGCAGCGCCCACGGGAGGTTCAGTCTGACTTCAGAGGTCACACTTCACGCGAGCTGATCATGCCCACACTTCAGGCGGCCTATCATGCCGATGCTTTTGATTTTGTTTCTACGACGGCCTACGTCGGCTGGGATACAGATGAGGCTAGCGATCTGGATTATTCGGCAGCGCCCTTATTGCAGCAGCATAATCGCGAGCAAATGCGGAACTGGACGCAGGAGTTTCGTTTGTCCAATCCAGCTGGTGAGCTCGTGACATTGAGCGATGAACTGAAGCTCGGTTGGCAGGCTGGCATGTTGCTATTTCACAGTGATTATCGTCAGAATCTGAGCAATGTCTTCCCGGCCTTCCCGATCCCTCTGCCGAGAGCATCCCAGGCTGAGCTAAGTCAAGTGGGACTGGGCTCCTATATCCAAGCCACGCTACAATGGAAGGAGCGGTTAACTATCACCGCGGGACTGCGCTGGGATTATGAGAAAAAAGAAGCAGATATTCGCAGCTCATCCATCAGTTTTATTAGCCCAGCCAGGATGGTGAACCAAGATCAACTCTTCAGTCAGATCAGTCCGCAATGGGCCGTCAGCTACCAGCACAGTCCAGAACTGATGAGTTACTTGAGTTTTGCCAGTGGATATAAAGCAGGAGGGTTCAATGCTATCGGCCCTGTGGAGTACGACCATGAGCGTAGTGTGAGCTACGAGATTGGGCTAAAAGGGCGTGCCTGGAAAAATAAGCTCTCCTTTGCTGTCGCTGCCTTTTATACCGATTGGCAGAATCTACAAATCACTCAAAGCATCAACCCTGGCCTGACATTCCTTCAAAATGCAGGAGACGCTACGTCTCGTGGATTGGAGACTGATTTGGCATTGCGACTGAATCCTAGAATCACTCTCTTCAGCAGTGCTAGCTGGTTACAGACGGGATTTTCAGCCAAGTCCAGGCAGAATGACCGTCAACTCGGCGGCAATGATTTGCCTTATGCCCCTGATTACAGTCTCAGCCTTGGAGCACTCTTGAACCTTCCTCTGCGCTCGGGTGGCAGCCTCTATGCCCGTGTGGACATCCAGACTCTGGGTTCATTTCACTACGATGTCCAGAATACCGCAGCTCAAGATGCCTACACTCTGGCTAACTTCCGAATGGGGTTCCGACAAAACACCTGGTTTGCTGAAGCATTCATCAACAATGCTTTCAATACAGACTATATTCCTTTGGCCATAGCTAGCCAGACGGGGGGAGGCTTGGTCGGCGAAAGTGGCTCTCCTCTGACGTTTGGCCTGCGGTGCGGAGTCTATTTCTGATTTAAAATCTTGATAAGCATTCGTGATCCTGTTTACTTGTAATTCGCCGTATGAAAATACCAACTAACACCTCCCTCAAAGGCTTCTCACTAGCCGTCTCCCTCCTGGCTTTGGCACTCAATGCCTCCGCTGGAACTGCCCCAACCATTCAGGAATGCGCCACCTGCTCCATCACGGATGCAGCCGTGTCTGCCGTGAATGGTAAACTCGATTTCCATTACGGATCGGTCAATGACACCTACACGCGCGGTGTCGGCGGTGCTCTCTCTCTGCCAGTTGGCAAGAGCTTTGGTGTCCAGATCGACGGTCTCTATGCCCGCGCTGCTGAGTCCGATATCTACGGTTACGGCGCTCACTTCTTCACCCGCCGCCCTTCTAAAGGTCTTTTGGGTCTGGCTGCTGGTGGTCTTAATAGCACCGACTTCACCGATTTTGTGGTAGGCGTCGAAGGCGAATACTACCTCGACAAAATCACCCTCGGTGCCTTTGTCGGTTATAATCACTTCGACAACCATTTCCCCCAGCCATTGCTCGGTGGTCGCCTCGCCAATGAAACCAACTTTGTAGCGGCTCGTGTTTATGCAGCCATCTACCCGATCGATGACCTTGTTATCCGCATTGGTTATGAGAATCGCTTTGAGCGCAATTTCTACACCGCTCATCTGGAATACCAGACTCCTGTCGCAGGTCTCGCCCTGTTTGCTGATGGTGCCCTTGGTGACAACAGCTTCTACAGCCTCGTTGGTGGCGTTCGCTACTACTTCGGTGCTAAGAAATCCCTCAAAGCCCGCCATCGCCAAGACGATCCAGAGAGCCTTCCAGGTGCTAACCTGCCGACCAGCATCGCTGGTGGTCAAGGTGGTTCGGCACCTGCTGCTGCTCCTGCTAATAATGAGACCTAGTTTTTTGTAACTCAGTTCACCTCATGACGCCCAGCATGACCTGCTGGGCGTTTTTTATTCCGGCTACAGTGATTTCCTGATCTGCCACTGTTTTTCTGGCAAGCTGATGAGTGCCACGATCCCCGTTGGGTAACTCCAAGCTTGATTGGCAGCGTAAACCATCACCCGCGTCTTTTCCACAGCCATGGCCACCGCCTGCGGCAGATCCAGATGCTTTAGCACATTGAGATAAGCAGGCCCCATCTCATGACTAGCAGGCATTTCATGCAGATCCAGACGAGTGATGTCTTCCTCAAAGAGGGATGCATAGACCGAATGCGCAGCCATCTCACGATGCGCCTGAATCCACAGCGGCTTCTTTTCAAATCCGGCGATCTGTTTCAGCGCCTGCACGCCGCGCCGGATGTCCCAGACACGCATGGAGTCCACCGTCTGCCCGAGTAAATAAAACCGACGCAACCTGTGAATCTGGGCCTTTTCACTGCCCGTCCACTCCGTGCTGCCGATCCCACGTGGACAAAGGTAGGCCATGCCCCATTTGAAGGTCTCGAACATCTTCTTCTCACTTTCAAAAGCCTTGTTATCCGACTTCGCATTCGGAAAGGTCTCGATGTGCTTACCGAAACGTGACTCATAGGTGTGGCAAAAATCCTGCCAGCCCTCCGCATCTAGCACATTCAATGCGACCAAATCCAGATCCTCCAGGCGTAGCCCAGCCCGATGCGTGAGATAAAGGCGCAAGCGAATCCCCGGCTCTGACTCAAAATCATAGACCGACATCTGAATGCCATCACGCTCACTGCTGCCTTCCTTCACTGGCACTGCGGCAGTGGCTTCTTTGGGCCAGCCTGCAAAAACTTGTGTTCTTAATGCCTGCATCCAGGAGTCCCTCTGAGTCTTCCAAGCATCTTTGGACACAGGCAAAACAGGGGCAGGAACCTTGGCGACAAAGCTTTGATCAATCGTCGTATTCTTTTCGTCTTTTGGAAGCTCCTGAAAGACGCGCAGCTGCTCCGGTTCCAGAGATTTCTGTGCGCCTTCATTCAGCACAGCCATGGGATCAGCGCCTTTGAGATGCCG
>JAPLUM010000600.1 GCA_026397605.1 Verrucomicrobiota bacterium
CCACATCAGGCTTTTCCAGTTGATCTAGAAACTGCCGCGCATAGGCAGAAAGACTCTGCACATAGCGCCGCTGACCCTCTGCATACAGCGTATCAAAAGCCAAAGACGACTTGCCACTGCCACTGACCCCCGTGAGCACCACCAAGCGATGCCGTGGAATATCCACGTCCACATTTTTAAGATTGTGCTGCCGCGCGCCACGCACGCGGATGAAGTCCTGAGGCATAGCTTGATGAACCGCTGATCAAATGCCAGTGCAAGCAGGAATGCTAACCACTGCTCAATGCAGGATGATAAAGTTGCCATCAGGCTTGGCATAAGCCGCGGGGAAGCTCCAAATGGGGAGTTTTTCTCCGTCACCAGAATCGGTGCTGTGGCCTTGGGCATCTAGGAGATCCCAATGCAGGGTGCCTGCTTTGCTCCAGCCGGAGCCGATGACGCTGGCGATGAGGGTCTGGCCTTTTTCATTCTTTGCCGTGGCTGGATGCTTGGCATTCTTTGGGCCGATCTTTTGGGCTGCGGCACTGGGATCACTCAGCAGGGCGGTCATGATCTGCCCATCGTTCTCCCAGGCTGCACGCAGGGTTTGTTTGGCTGCCATCAGGCTGGCACTACTCATGGGGCATATGGCCACGCGCCAGTCGTCCAGCTGCATCAGTGTGCTGCGCCCGCTCTTGCTGGTGAGGCAAATCATGCCGCGCGCTGTCGCTTCAGGGGCACCGCGATACAGAACGGTGAGTGTGTCATCGTCAGACAAATGGGCGCGCAGTGAGCAGCAGGCACAGACGCCCGCCTGCTCTGCATTCAGTGATCTTGGCTCTGAAAAGCTGCGGCCGTCATCGGTGGAAGTTCGCGCATAGACGAGGCGGTTTTTTTCCCCCACGCCCTCAGCAGGTGCGGCATGCCAGACGATGCTGACATGACCTTGATCATTGGCCGCGATGGAGGCTCCACCATCTAGGGCCAGAGTGTCGCCCAGCAGATTCTGCTGCGCGCTAAAAGCAGGCGCTCCGGGTTGCCGCCGTGCATGGAGCAGCGGCGCGCGCATCATCATGTCCTTTTTGCCACTAGTGTTACCATTCCAGATGACCTGCACACTGTCGTCTTTGCCAAGAGCCATCTGGGCTCCGCGAATGGTGCCCATAGCGATGGCGGAATGTGGCTCGCTATTGACGGTGATGGGCGGGGACCATTCGCCCCCTGACGCTCGGCGTGTCGTGTGGCGGATGTCGCAGGCCTTGGGATCGCCTTTGAGATAGACAAGATGAACGATGCCTGCACGAGTCACGACGACCTGCGGATGGACCCCAGACTCAGGCAGAGACTCCACCTGCACCTGAGCGTGCAGGGCAAGCGGAAGTAGGATTAGTGCATAAACGGCTGATTTCATAGAAGTGAAAGATGTGAGGCTATGTCCAATACAGGCTCTATAGCCTTTATTTTGGCAGCTTGCTGAGATACTTGGTGGTAAATGCTCGATGCCTTTCAAAACAAGTCCAACGCTGCCAATGGTGGATTGCAGCAAGTCGCAGTAGATTTTCGTGAATAGATCAGGCTAGTAGCTGGATAAGACAGGTCTTTGATCTTGTTTGTTTTGCCGGTCTTTCGCATGATCTAAGGCATGTTCCAAACTCGTCGTTATTTTCTCTCTGGCCTCAGCACGGCTGTGGCTGCTACTTGGACACAGAGCCTGCGTGCCGTACCTGATCCGAAAAAGGATGTGGTGATGGAGAACGGAGATCTGATTATTTGCCAATGGAATGCTTTCCAGACATACCCGATCAAGCTTGAGCGCGTGTGAATAGCTCAGGTGTGGGCGCGCAGGCATAGACTAGGGTTCCAGTCAGCTTGGCAATTTGAGCCGCTGCCACACTAGCAGTTGCAGGGTATCTGTCTCGCGCTCCTGTAGGTGCATGCGTGCTAGTCTTTTGCTCTGTCTCATGTCTGCCTCCACTTTTGCTCAAACTCTGACTTATCCTGTCTCTCGAAAGGACGAGAGTGTCACCGATGATTACCACGGCACCAAAGTCGCTGATCCGTATCGATGGTTGGAGGATGATAACAGTGAGGAAACGAAGGCCTGGGTGAAGGCACAAAATGAAGTCACCTTCGGCTTCCTCAAAGGTATCCCGAAGCGTGAACAGATCGCGGAGCGACTGAAAAAGGCTTGGAACTATGAGCGCACAGCCATCCCTTTTGAGCATGGAGGGAAGTGGTTCTTTAATCGGAACTCCGGCTTGCAAAATCAGAGCGTTCTGTACGTCACTGACGCCTTAGACACTGAGGCCCGCGTGCTGCTAGATCCGAACACGCTTTCCAAAGAAGGCACGACTTCATTGACGGAAACAGCCCCGAGTGAGGATGGCAAATGGCTGGTCTATGGGGTCTCAAAAGCTGGTAGTGACTGGCAGGAGTTCCGTGTCAAAGACATCGCCACAGGCAAGGACACAGAAGACCTCATTGAGTGGGTGAAGTTTAGCGGTGCCTCATGGGCCAAGGATAGCAGCGGCTTTTATTACAGTCGTTTCCCCAAGCCCAAAGAAGGCGCGGCCCTCACGGAGGCGAACAAAAATCAAACGGTGTACTTTCATAAGCTGGGCACGCCGCAGGCTGAAGATAAGCTGATCTATGCACGCCCAGATCAGCCCGATTGGGGATTGCATGCTGGTGTTACGGATGATGGCCATTATCTCATCTACAGCATCACTAACGGAACCGATCCCAAAAATCGCCTGTTTTACCAAGACCTTAAACAGGCGGACGCTAAAGTCGTCGAACTGCTTAACGACTTCGATGCGGCTTACAGCTTCATCGAAAACGTCGGCACGGTTTTCTACTTTCATACCGATCTCAAAGCGCCGCGTTATAAGGTCATCGCCATCGACATCAGCAAGCCTGATCGTGATCAGTGGCAGGAGATCATTCCTGAAAGTGAGCACAAGCTCGACAACGTCTCCTGCATCGGCGGTGAGCTGCTTTGCAAATATCTGCAAGATGCGCGCTCGGCGATGACGGCTTATGATTTGTCGGGCAAAAAAGTGCGCGACATCGAGCTGCCCGGCATTGGCACGGTGGGCGGCTTTGGCGGTAAACGCGCAGACAAGATCACCCATTACATCTTTACCAGCTTCACCACGCCAGGTGCCATTTATCATTACGATGTCGCTAGCGGGAAGAGCAGCCTTTGGAAGCAGCCGAAGGTCGATTTTGATGCCAGTCCGTATGAAACGAAACAGGTCTTCGTGACCAGCAAAGATAGCACCAAAGTGCCCATGTTTCTGGTGCATAAAAAAGGCCTGAAACTAGATGGCACCAACGCCACACTTCTTTATGCGTATGGCGGCTTTGATATCAGTCTCACGCCGAATTTCTCCATCGGGCGGGCCATTTGGTTAGAGCTCGGCGGAGTCTATGCGCTAGCGAATCTGCGTGGTGGCGGCGAGTATGGGGCCGAGTGGCATCTAGCGGGCACGAAGCTGCGGAAACAGAACGTCTTTGATGACTTCATCGGCTGTGCCGAGTGGCTGCAAAAGGAAGGCTACACCTCACCAAAGAAGCTAGCCATCATGGGAGGCAGCAACGGGGGCCTGCTCGTCGGTGCCTGCATGGCTCAGCGTCCCGATCTCTATGGCGCTGCTTTACCAGCTGTGGGCGTCATGGACATGCTACGCTTTCATAAGTTCACCATCGGTTGGGCCTGGAAGAGTGATTACGGCAGCAGCGAAAACGCTGATGAGTTTAAAGCCATCTATGCCTACTCTCCTCTGCACAACCTAAAGCCCGGCACACGTTACCCAGCCACCATGGTCACCACTGCTGACCACGATGACCGCGTCGTCCCAGCTCACAGTTTTAAGTTTGCTGCCTGCCTGCAGGAATGCCAGGCAAAAGACGCGCCGCCAGTGATGATCCGCATCGAAACTAACGCCGGTCACGGTGCTGGCAGCGCCCTCACCAAAGTCATCGAAGAAACCGCTGACGAGTGGGCCTTTCTCTGGAAAGTGCTGGGGATGGAATAAGCTAAAACTGCTGAAGCAAATACTTAATCAGAT
>JAPLUM010000454.1 GCA_026397605.1 Verrucomicrobiota bacterium
TGGATGTTTTTGAATTGGTAGATCCTCTTCTCGCTATTGAGGATGCCAGGGCGACCCCACTCCTGCTTGTGACCAAAGAACTTCACCGTAGCACCGGCAACAGGTGCACCCGTCACTGCATCTGCCACGAAGTAATGCACCGCGTTTGCTTGCATCGTTTTCACGATCACGAGGCTCTCTAACCAAACCAGTGCTCGCGTCTTGTTTCCGCCCTCAAATTGACCTTCAATAAAGTAGGCTCCTGACTCTTTGAGTGGTGTCGGCACCGCTACTCGTTTGTCCCAATGATTTGACCGAGGTTCAAGCTCTTGTGACCATTCAGCAACCGGCTTGCTAAGATACTTGTCCCCCTCTTTTTCCAAGAGTCGCTGACCGATGGCTTCAAGGTTGGACTTTTGCCACTCCTGCTCCTGCGGCTCGCTGCGCAGATACGCTTCAGTGTCAGCGAGCAGCTTCGCCACATCCACCTTTCGTGCCGAGAGGCTGATCGTTTTGGCGTTGCGGAACACGAGCTGGAGCTTGGCTTCTTGACCAGAAGGCATGGTGCCCTGAGGTTCAAAGCGGCCCCAGTTGCCGGCGATTTGGTCGCGCTGGGCTTGGAGGCCCTTCTTCTGATCAGCATCCGTTTGTAGATCAACAGCCTTGCTCAGCGCTTCGGCAGCACGCGAATACTGGCGGCGGTCTTTGAGTTCCTCAGCGATTTGTTCCCAAGCTTCGATTCGCCTAGCAGTCGTAGCAGACTCGTTCTCGGCCAGTTCGCGGAAAAGCCGCAGAAAATTCCATTCTGGCGGAAGTGAGAAGCGCTTTGGACCCGTGGCGAGCTTGGCTACGGTTTCGTCGTCCTTCAAAGTATGAAGCGTGGCGATGCCGCTCTTCGTGGCAGCTTCATCTTCACCGGCATCAAAGCGGAATCCATAATCAGCCAGTGTCTGCACAGAGAACCAAGACTTTGCCAGAAGTGCCATGCCATAGCGGGCTTCACGCGCCTCATCATGGCCGAGCTTAGCGAGGGTCTCACGTATCCAGAAAACACGCTCGCCATCGTTCTTCGCCATTTCCCAGCTCGTCGCAGATTTAAAGAAGACCGGGTCCCCTTCGGCATCCACGGGGTAGCCTCTAACAGCCTCATCAAGGCCGCTTTGATCATCGAAATCAGGCAGGGTGGAGAGGTCAGTGATGTAGAGGAGGGACCAGGCTGAGTTGTAATAACTGCCCTCATGACAGAGCGCCGCATTCAGGGATTCGAGCATAGCTCGACGGACAGATTTGTCAGCTTCAGCAGGCAGGTTTTTCCACGCAGCTTCTAAAAGCCGGAGAGCACGCACACAGTCCTTAAGTTCCGTGGATTTACGATTATTCCAGTCCGATGTCTGACCGCGAACGAAGACGCCATCCACCAGGGTGCCCACATGCTGTAGAGAAAGATAGGCTTTCCCTGCCGCGAGCAGCATCTCTGGCTTCTTCGCATGAGCCAGGGCCGCCGCCTCAATGACCTCCACCTGCTCCTGGTCCGCCGTGCCGAGTTGGCGCAGAGACTGCAGCGTCGCATCCAGCAGTCCCCCCGTTGCAGTTGGCTTCTTGAGCGCTGCTTTGCCGAGGTCAGCCGCCTCTCGATGATTGCCTTGCTCGGAGAGCTTTTTCACCTGGGCCAGGTTTTCGGCGGTCGTTTGGGCTTCGACTGCGGCTGGCATGAAGGTGAAAAGAAGGGTCGAGATCCAAAAGAGAGGTTTCATAGCCATGAGGAGGTTTTAATCGAAGGCAGAGTTGCAGACAAGGCTGGTGACCTTTGTGTTCGTCGATTTATCCACGGATTTTCTAACAGCTAGCAGCCTGTCGGACTTAGAACTTCAAACCGTATGAATCTCAATAAGGGCTTCCAAATTCGGCCTCAGTCTCAATTCGTTGTGCACGACAACTAAACGAAAAATCTACAGACGATTCTCGGCCGCTTAAAAAGCTAAGTCCGACAGGCTGCTAGAAAGCGGAGAAAATAAAACGAAAGAACGAAACTTTTTTGAAACTACGTGCAAGGCATCGCGTTTCAGGTGTCGCGTAAGGATTTGGATTCTGCCAAAACCCCCATGCATTAACCAAAACTAGATACCACCGAAATATCATGAAAGCGATCACCACGATCCTCTCCGTTCTGGCCCTGGCCAGCTTTGTCAACGCTGCTGAAGGCGATGCCAAGAAAGAAAAGCCAAAGATGGACCCTGAAAAGGCCTTTGCTAAAATGGACGCCAACAGCGACGGCTCCGTCAGCAAGGAAGAATTCATGGCCACCCCACAGGCCAAGAAAGACGCTGCCAAGGCTGAAAAAGGCTTTGCTGGTAAAGACAAAGACGGTGACGGCAAAATCACCAAAGAAGAATTCACTGCTCCAGGCAAAAAGAAGAAGGACGCATAATTTCCTCTTTTGAGCTGGTGCCCCAACCCGCCCACTCAAAAACCCGAGCCGCATCTGGAAACAGGTGCGGCTCTTTTTATTAAACCTGAAAACCAGTTTCAGGTTTAAAGTTCAAGGTTTCAAGTCCTGAGGTCCAAAGCATTGTGCGCGAAGGGTCCCGCACTTTTTGAGTTTTAATGACCTCATTCAGAGAACTTGGAACGTGAAACCTGAAACTCGGTTTTACGTTAAGCTAGGCTAGACTCGAAAGCACAGCCTCAGCGGCGTGGCGGCCACTTAGCAGGGCGCCGTTGATGGAGACGTCTTCCACGTAGTCGCCACAGCGGTAGAGGCCTGGCGCTAGAACGCTTGTGAGAGATTCTGCGCCGAGTTTTAGCTGACGTGACTCAGGCTGAGCATGGCGAATCTGGTAGGTGCGCAGGTGCTTCCATTCACGGGCCCCTGTGCCAAACCATTCGATCATTTGCTCACGGACGATTCCCTCCAATTCGCCGCTGGATGGAGCGCCGATGATGCTGGTGGAGATGAGGTGCTGGCCTGGCGGTGCTAGGTGCGGTGAGGCATTAGAAATCACGCAGGCATTGTTCACTGGGCCGCGACCATCTCCGTCCAGGTGCAGTATGGCCTCTTTGGGTAGCTGCTGATCCGTGCTGAAGTACATGCAGGTGGTGCTGCGTCCAGGAACGAGTTTTTCACCCTGATCAGGCAAGAGACGATGAGC
>JAPLUM010000425.1 GCA_026397605.1 Verrucomicrobiota bacterium
ACAGTTGATGTTTTTTCATAGGGCTGGCAAACTCCCGAGATCACCCATCCACGCAAGCCTCGACCGCATGGCAACCGCCCTCAAATCACCCCAACCCCCGACGACCGCGAAGCGCTTGAGCGCAGCGAACTCGTTCAACAAGAGGATCGAAAGAGGCGTCGAGGACACACCAACCCACCGCACTCTGGCGAATGCGCCTACCCGCGCTCGTAGGCTTGTTCGCCAGAACAAGAAGATCGAGGGCAGTGTCGGGGCCACACCAACCCCCCCCGCACTCTGGCGAGTGCGCCTACCCGCCGTAGGCTTGTTCGCCAGAACAAGAGGATCGAAAGAGGCTTCGAGGACACACCAACCCACCGCACTCTGGCGACTGCGCCTACCGAACGTAGGCTCGCTCGCTAGAGCAAGAGGATCGATAGCGGCGTCGAAGTCACACCAAGCCCCGGGCAAGTCCCCAAACAAAAAAGGGGCACCTTGTGGTGCCCCTCCGGGGATTTGGTTGGATCAGGGTGTCTAGGCTTATTCGCCTGGACGCCATTCTTCGCTGGCGAACTTGAAGGCCTGCTCGAGTCCGACGAGGTCGGTGCTTGGGCGGAGGGCTTCGAAAGCTTGGCTTTCTTTTTGGATGTCGGCTTCGCTGTAGTTCATGGCCTTGATGGAAAGGCCGATGCGGCGCTCCACTTTGTCCACTTTGATAACGCGGGCTTCCACGTCGTCGCCGACGTTGATGATGTCCTTGACCTTGGCCACGTGATCTTCGCTGAGCTGGGAGATATGGACGAGACCGTCGATATCGCCTTCCAGTTCCACAAAGGCACCGAAGCTGGCGATCTTGGCGACTTTGCCCTTCACCACATCGCCGACCTTGAAGCGGTTGTCGATGATCGACCATGGGTCGGTATCGAGCTGCTTCATGCCGAGGCTGATGCGCTGGTTGGCTTTGTCGATACCGAGCACGGTAGCTTCCACGTCCTGGCCCTTCTTGAGCATTTCGGATGGGTGGTTGATCTTGCGTGTCCAGCTGAGGTCGGAAACGTGGATCATGCCGTCGATGCCTTCTTCCAGTTCCACAAAGGCACCGTAAGCGGTGAGATTGCGGACCGGACGAGAGATCTGGGTGCCGATCGGGTAACGGACGTCGATGTCGTCCCATGGATTGGTGTCCAGCTGACGGACGCCGAGGCTGATCTTGCGCTCGTCCTTGTTGATGCCAAGAACGACTGCATTGATTTCCTGACCGACCGTGAGGACGTCAGATGGGCGGGCGATACGCTTGGTCCAGGACAGTTCGGAGACGTGGATGAGTCCTTCGACCCCTTCTTCGATCTCACAGAAGGCACCGTAAGCGACGAGCTTGGTGACCTTGCCCTTGACGTTCTGGCCCACTGGGTAGCGGCCTTCAATGTTTTCCCAAGGATTGTTCTGGAGTTGTTTCAGGCCCAGGGAGACGCGTTCTTTTTCGCGGTTCACTTCCAAGATCTGAACTTCCAGACGCTGGCCGATACCGACCAATTCCGTTGGGTGGTTCAGGCGGCCCCACGACATATCTGTGATGTGGAGGAGACCGTCCATGCCGTTGAGGTCCACGAAGACACCGAAGTCGGTGATGTTCTTGACCACGCCGATAACCTTATCACCCGCGTTGACGGATTCGAGGAATTTCTGGCGCTGCTCGGCACGCTCTGCCTCGATAACTTCGCGGCGGGAAAGGACGATGTTTTTGCGGTCGTCGTTGATTTTGACGATCTTGAATTCGAAGACCTTGCCAACGTATTCGTTGAGGTCCTTCGGTGGAATGATGTCGATCTGGCTGCCAGGGAGGAAGGCTTCGACGCCGACGTTGACCATGAGGCCACCTTTGACGACGGATTTGACCTTGCCTTTGACGAGTCCGCCATCGCGGAACACGGAAGCGATCTTTTCCCAGTTCTGTTTGTAGGCAGCCTTCTCTTTGGAGAGAACGACCATGCCTTCGTCGTTTTCGAGTTTCTCGAGGAGGACCTCGATCTCGTCACCGACCTGGATGTCTTCGTCTTCGAATTCGTTGGAGGGGATGGCTCCTTCGGATTTGTAACCGATATCGACGAGGACGACCTGCGGTTTGATTTCAAGAATGCGACCTTTAACGATCGATCCTTCGTGGAGTTCGCGGAATGATGCGGCGATCATTTCCGAGAGTGTTTGTGCGCTCATGCTATTGTTGGGTTGGGAGTGTTGGTGGGTGAACCGCACATCATCTTCCACTCCGGAGGATCAAGGCGGGCTGATATCCCGCACAGCCAAAGGGCTGCCGGACAAAAGGGCCGCCATAATCGGAGGATTCTGGCTTTTGGCAAGAGGAGAGTTTGGCTTTCCTCCCCGAATAATCTTGAGTCGTAGCCGGTGAAAGTGTTAGAACCTTGGAATATGCGCTCCCCCCACTTCGCGCTTTGCGCCATCGTCATGGCGGTTTCTGGCTTTTGGCCGGGTGCCGCCAAGGCTCAATCAGGTAAATCGGAGGTTTACCCGTATGCTTTCAGCACCCGCACCTATTCGCTGCCCTCGAATGAGCTTGTCCTCGGCTTCGTTTCTAAAGACAAGGGCAAACTCAGGGCACCCGAGCTTCCGCCACTCAGTGCCAGTCATGGCGAGCTGGAGACCTTCCTCAAACGCAGCCATGAGGTGGTTAAAGAGTATCTGGCCATTCATGGCGTGCCGCTTCCTCCCGGATCGCTGGCCTGCTATGATCCAGCGAGCTACACGCTCAGCCTACGCGCAATGAATGCTGTCCAGGAAATGGCCCGGTCTCTCTCCGAAGCGCGAATGAATAGTGCGACGAAACATGCCTCCTGGCGGCTTGAAGTCATCGAAGCTGCCTCCTCTGACCTGCGCGCAATGGTGGCTCAGTGCCGTGGCTTGGTGGACCACGGTAAGCTGCTGGATGCAATCACGGCCAAAGGCAGTGTCATCACCCTGATGCGGGGTGAAACCAAGGGCGGTCAACCGATCCGCACTCGCCAAGGCAGCCGCTTTAGCCGACCCACAGAATATGCCACAGACCACTCGGGTCATGTGGAGTCAGCGGTCGAAGATGCCTTCAGTGGCCTGATGTTTGAGCTGGACCCTGTAATCGGTGAAAACGGGCACATCGATATCAATTGCTTCTTTCAATACTGGCCCACTCCACCCAAATCACGCCTAGCCACACTCACCGCAGGCTCCGCCCCAAAGGTGGAGGTCGAGTGGCTGGATGTCCCTGCTTTCACCACGAAGTTTAGCACTCAGATTTTAAGCGGCCAGACACGGTTGATCGGTCTGTGGGACATGGATGCCACCCTTGATCCTGGAAAAGCGGGCCGGAGTCAGGCTGCCTTTCTCTGTATCCACATCGTCAGTCTTTTGCCACTGTCAGAGCCAAGACTGGAAGCCATGCTGCGTGAGCGTGGCGAGGCCGTGGTGCCGACTCCGAAAGGCGTGCGCCCTATTGCTGATCCCACCCTGCCCCCAGGCATGATGGTGCGCCGCTTCCGCTTACCAGCAGACTTTGAATCCATGGGGGATGGGGGCGCTGCGGCTTCCGCGAGTGCAGCAGACCCATTTGCCTCAGGGGCTGCGCCGGTGAATGAGCCGCGCTTTGTCCGCTCTGTCACCTCAGAAGACATTCTTAAATCAGCAGGCATCCCTTTTCCTCCCGGCGCTTCAGCAAATTTCCTGCGCAGCACAGGCGAACTCGTCGTGCGCAATCTGCCAGAGAACTTGGAACTCGTGCAGGCCTTCGTGGACAGCATCCGTGAGCGCGGCACAAAACTCAACCACACCACCGTCGAGATCATTGAGGCCGACGCCAGTCTCCTGCGCCGACTCACTCGTGAGGCGGAATCATTACCCGATCATACCGCCGTTCAAAAAGCCCTCGATGTTGAAATTGCTGCCGGAAAAGCCCGCGTCATCCGCACCGTCTGGTTTGAAACCAAAGGAGGCCAGCCAGCGAAGTGGGAAAACGTGATCCAAACGCAGACTAATCCTAAGCTCGGAGTGCATTCTGCATCACCAGCTCCTGAGCCAGCCAAGAAAGACGGCGCGCCAGCCCCTGCTGAAGCCAAGGCCGATCAAAAAACGGGTCTCCACGTCTCTGCTGACACTGAGGCCATTGGCTGCCAGATCGAGATTGATCCTATCATCGGTGAAAACAGCATCCTTGATCTCAACATCCTGGTCAAAGCCGATACCGCCCCTGCCGGAACTCTTGACGCATCCGCCGCTCCCGAGCCCGGCATCCAGCGCCTAGCCTCCATGAATCCCGTGCGGCGCGGAATGGAGCTCACCACCTCCATATCCATGCGTAGCGGCATCCCCAGACTGCTCAGCGTCTATCAGCCCACGAAGACAGACGGCCAAGCCGCCGATGTCCTCCACGCCGTCATCGTGCGCGGGGACATCACTACTTTAGAGCAGGTCAAATAAGCCTAGAAAGAGAAATGGATTAACAGGAGAGCCTCTTGCAAAACCTCGCATTCTGGTCTCGCGTGCGGGACGCCTACATCTCGCCTCGTAGGCTCGTTCGCCAGAACGAGAAGGACCTGGGTTTTGCAAGTAGCTCAGGAGGCAGCAGAGCTAACTCAAAAGATGTAGGCAAAAGTTCCGATTCACCTAAAAACCTGTTTCAAGTTTCAGGTTTCTAGTTTCATGACATAAAAACCAACGACTTACGACTGCGGCACCACACACTTTTTGAGTGAGCCAACTTAGCTCTGTAAAGTCCTGACTGAGAGGACTTTGAACTTGAAACCTGAGACTTGAAACTCGGATTTAGGATTCATGATCGTAACTCCCTGAATCTCTGCTGCCTCTGCTTTCTCCTGTTCAAATGGCGTCGGTTTTTAGGATAAGCGCTGGGCAGCGCAAAGGTAGGGCGGCTTGTCCTCTAGCCGCCGTGATTCGGCGCAGGCTTTGCGGAGTCCACCGCCTCTCACCAGCATCCATCACCTTTCATTCCAAGGCTCCCGTAGAGTGTTGCGGGTTTTTAACCTGCATTCCCTGAAGGTCATTCGACGGAAAGCTCTCTGCCTAGAAAAAGATCTCTTTCATCTGCCCAGCACCCTTGCAGGCCTGTGTCAGAACTTCTCTCCACTTGACCAAACGCAGCTCTCCCGCTTCAATCGCTGAATTGCTTTGAAAGCCCCTCCTTTCATGACCGTCACACCGTCAAATCACCTGAACCCTGTTAATCCACAGAAAAGTGTGGACGAATCTGATTCGTCCACAATTAAGTGTGGCTAAACCACATTCGCCCAAGAAGTAAACATGAAAGCTATAATGAAATGCTCCAACTGCGGTGCTGAGATGTCCAACATGAACATGACTTGGGGGCGTAAGCAGATGTGGTTCATGATACCGATAATGCTGCTCGGATTTCTGCCTCTAATCAAAATGACTTTCTTCAAAGGCGATATTACCAAAGACCTGAAGGTTAGTGATATTCAGACACATGCATCTGGCCGTTCACTGGAGATTGTGGGATTGATCACCAATTCCAGCAGTCGCGAATGGTCAGGAATTACTGTGGAAGCTGAGTTCTTCGATGCTTCTGGTAAGTTTCTAGATGAGGCTAGCGAGTATCTTCGTTCTGATATAGCCGGTAACTCGAAGGAACATTTCAAGATTGTGATTGCTTCGCCACCCGAAGATGCCGTCAGTGGTTCAGTGAAGCCTATCGTCAAGATTTCAGGTGGACACACAAGCCCCTTCTAATAAGACCAGAGAATAAGTCGAGACACGCACCCCCTATCAGCCGCCCTGTTTACATGCACTTTTCTACACTCAACCTCAACCCCGTGATCGTCGCGCGCTCTCGCTGATAGGGTTGCGTGCTCTTTGACGCCCAGCCTCAATACGTGCCATGAGCATCCCTTCAGACCCCGCCGCCATCGTTCAACGGCAGCTTGATGCCTACAATACCCGCGATGTTGACGCTCTGCTCTCAATCTATGCAGAGGATGCGGAGATGTTTGAGCACCCAGCCACTCTTCTCGCCAGCGGCTCGGCGGCATTGAGGGAGCGTTTCCTCGCTCGGTTCCAGGAACCCAACCTTCATGCACAGTTGCTTAACAGGATTGTGATGGGACAGACGGTGATCGATCACGAAGCGATTACCCGCACATTTCCCGAGGGACCGGGCACGCTTACCATGATCATGATCTACGAGGTCCGCATGGACAGGATTGCCAGAGCTTGGAGCATCGCCGGGGCCAAGACCCTTGACTGACTCTCGGCTATCACCAGAACCACCCCACATGACCGAACCATGCCGAACCAACTGGGCGAAGATCACCGCAGCCAACCAGCTATGGCCGGGGAGGTTTCCTCTGAAATCCCAAGCTCTGACACGGCCATAGCTGGTGGCTGGGTCCAAACGTTCGCCTAACAAATCGCACCACTCGCCATGAAAATCGAAGGAATCAGAGGTTGCTTTGAGAAGACACTTGGATTGTTCTATTTCGCCCGAATGTGCTCGAAGATTCGTCTTCACGCTCAGGGCTTACTGCCGAGCGATTACCATGATATGCTTGGGCAGGGTTTCGACGGTCGGACATGTCGTTACTTGCGGGTTAGCTACGAGGATGTTAGGTCACAGGTACTAGCTAGCTTGGCGGATGCTGAGGTTCTTGACTGGTGCTTTACTACTGGCCGCCGACTCACCGACGAAGAGGTGCTCATCTACAACAGTTTCATGAGCAAGCGGGGCTGGCATGATGATGAGACCGACGGCTTCATTCCTGAGATGATTAGACAGTATGGGCTTCGAGACAACGGGAGTGTGCTGACAGATTTTGATCTCATCGAGATGGATGAGGGCCGCTGGTATCCTGACATGTGGAGGGATGCTTGGAAGTGAGTAGCCCACACCAACGAACCAAAGGCGAAACCGATGCAGGCAACGGCTCGTATGGCATCTGTCGTGTCATCGACGCCTCCCGCTCGCCGTCTCCTGATCCGAGGCGTTGGGGCAATACAATGAAGACCTCGTCTATCGTAACCTTGCTGGCCGTTATTTCACTCGCGGGATGCTCGGATAATCGTCCTGACGCGGATTTGGTGGAGGGGTTGCGCGGTCTCTACCCTGGAGGATCAGAGTTTGGTGCCTATTCCTCGCGCATCATTGGACGGGGTGCTGAAATTGTTCCTGAACTCATCAAGGCTTCAAGAGACACCGACCCGAAGATGCGAGAATCAGCTTCCCGATGCTTGGGACAGATTGCCACAGACGAGGCGGTCAACCGCTTGATTGAGATGACTTCAGATGACCAGATCAAGGAGACCATTTGGATTGCGCTTTCCTACGCCGCCAATCCGAGAGCGATACCAACGCTGCAAGCAGAGTTAGCCAGTCATGCTGATTCTCGTTCGAGAGGCCGCCTTCTCATTACGCTCGCAGAGTGCGGCGACGCATCCCCGCTATCAGCCCTACTCGAATACATGAAGGCATCGAACCTTGACGGGCACATCTATCATGCCAACCTTGTGTTCGAGAAGTTGGCAGGCAAGCGATTCAACAAGGACACCAAGAAGATCGAAGAATGGCTGCGAGAAAGAAATGCATGACCACAAACGGCCCCAACAACGGATGCAGGCAACGGCTCGAAGGCTATCTGTCGTGTCAGCAACGTCCACCCCTCGCCGTCGCCTGATCCGAGTCGTTAGGCCACTACGCCATGCCACACAGCACATCAACCATTCGAGCGATCATCGGCTGTCTTGTTTTGCCCTTCCTCACTGGTTGTCTCGCACCACCCAAACGACACGCTTGGCAGATTACGCGCGAGGACTTCCCCCAAGTTAGGGACTCGGATTCTTGGTCGCAGTTGTCCACGAATGATTACGTCCGAGTGCCAGACGTCCAGCGAACGAATGCCGTGCCACTTCTGCAGGAGCATTCCTTTGTGCAGCTTGATACGCCGCAGCTTTCCACTTTTGCGCCGGGCCTGGCAGGCGGCACAGGGCAGGCATACTTAGTTCGCGGTGCAGCTTTTTCATCACACCCGGCTTTTACGATTGTGCGGTGGGACGCCACCACGGGGCGTCTCCTCGTTCAGCAGTTCACATACGACGGCGAGATGATGATGCCGTCTCGTTGGGTTGCAGAGCCGAACGCGCTCGTGGTATTCCTGCCTCGCGCGCCGGAGCACATTTATCCAGACGCCGTGCTCGGTGGAGATTGGATTTTCCGCGGAAGAAAATCGAACACATTGGATTCACGATGACGTGGTCTAACGAACATGGTTATCATTGCGTGAAGCCGCAATGATAACGGTTGTTGAACGATTCGCGGTGGAGTGGACGAAGACTTAGGCAGTGGGGAACGGCTTTCCCCCGATTCTTTGACGGCGCTTGATCAACTCGCGCCCTGTTCCGGCACGATGCGCCCTTCGACGCTCGGCGCTTGGAGGACCAAGCGCCCCACCTGCCGAGTGCCCTATCTGGGATACGCTGATGGGCCGAGGGCGGCCCTTCTCCTTGGTTTGGCGACTAAGCCAGACGCACGTCGATGTCTTTTTCCAGGAAGGTCCAGAGGCTTTCCAGGGAGGCGCTGACTTTGACTTTGGCAGCGGCGAGTTCTTCGGCGCTGAGGCTTTGGCCAGCGGCGGGGACTTGGCGGGCGAACATGTAGTATTTGATCTTGGGCTCGGTGCCGGAGGGGCGGACGGCGAAGCTGCGGCCATCGGCGAGATCGACGAAGAGCATCTTCTCGGTGGAGATGGCTTCGTTTTCTTCGTCGAGGATGCCGGGCTTGCGGAAATCACGGACTTTGATGACGGCGCTGCCGTCCACCTCGGTCGGTGTGTTGCTGCCGTAGCTGTCGGCGAGCTTGGAGATCTGGGCGGCGCCGCTGGCACCTTCAAAGACTTTGCTCTGATTGACCTCGAGGAAGTAACCGACATCGGCATAAATCTCGTCCAGTAGGCCGACGATGGTGAGGTCTTGGCTGGCTGCATAGGCAGCGAGTTCAGCGAACATGACGACGGCGCCATTACCATCTTTGTCACGGCTGAAGTCGTCGCCCATGTAACCGTAGCTTTCTTCACCGCCAAAGACGAGGAACTTGCTGTGCTGGAGGCGTGCGGCGCGGGAGTCGGCAGCGGAGAGGTCGCGATACTTGGCCTGGATGTCTGCGGGTAGTGCGGCTTCATATTTGGCGAGCTTGGAGCTGATCCACTTGAAGCCGGTGAGGGTATTAACGCACTGCACGCCAAATTTAGCCGCGATGGTGTCCTGCATGGGGCTGGTGACGAAGGTCTTCAGGAAGACGGCGTTCTTTTTATTGGCGTCGTTCAGGATGCCGAGATCAAACATGGTCTTCAGGCGATACCAGCCCATGAGTGAGCCAGTCTGATTGCCGGTGAGCAGGACCATTTCCCCAGCATCGTTGCGGACACCGACGCCCATGCGGTCGCAGTCTGGATCGGTGCCGATGACGATGTCTGCGCCTTCTTTGTTGGCGAGATCGACGGCCATTTTTAAGGCTGGCGCGTTTTCTGGGTTCGGCGATTTCACGGTGGGGAAGCGTCCGTCGCGGATGTCCTGCTCGGGCACGGTGAAGAAGTTGAAGCCGAGTTTTTTCAGCAACACAGGCACAAGCACGCCACCGGTGCCATGCAGCGCGGTGAAGACGATTTTGAGGTTCTTGGCTTTGTCGCCTCTCAGCAGCTCGGGCTGGAGCATCATGGTCTCGACACGCTCGAGATACTGGGCGTCCATATCCGCACCGAGGGTGGTGATTTGGCCCTGCTGATCCTGGGGCAGGGGAGTGTAGGACTCGTCGGTGAGGGCATTGACTTCTTTGATGATGCCGGTGGCGTGTGGCTCCACGATGCCTGCGCCGTCGCTAAAGTTGACTTTGAAGCCGTTGTCGTGAGCGGGATTGTGACTGGCGGTGAGCATGACGCCGGCATCGGCTCGCAGCTGGCGGACGGCAAAGGACATCTCGGGCGTGGCGCGGCATCCGTCGAAGAGGTAGATGTTTGCACCATTTTCGGTAGCGATCTGCGCGCATTTCAGCGCGAACTCGGCGGAGAAGTGACGGGTGTCGTGAGCGAAGACGATGCTTGGTTTGCCACTGAGACCGGCATTTTGGCGATAGGTCTTGGCATAGGCGACCAGGCCTCGTGTGGCACGGCCGACGTTGTAATAATTCATGGCATTCGTGCCGACGCATGGATGATCCGGGCGCTGATCAGCAGCGGCTTCACCTCGCTCGGCTTTGGTCACGATCTTGCCGACGGTGCGTCCACGCAGGCCGCCGGTGCCAAATTTGAGGGCCTGGAAGAAACGGTCATTCAGCTCATCCCACTGGCTGCTGGAGGCGAGTTCTTCGATGCTGGCGCGGTAAAGGGGATTCGGGCTGGCTGCGAGCAGAGCCAGGATGTTTTCGTGGCTGGATTTGAGGAGCTGACCGGCGGCAGCGGCGGACTGGAGAGTGGCTTCGAGTGACATGAGGAAGCCGAGGATAGCGGGAAGCTTTCAATTGGCAATACCCGCGAATGAGTGTTTTTGAGCGCCGTTTTGGGGCTGGGGGCAGTTTTTGGGAGGGCTATTTTGGCGAGCACGCCGAACTCGGCTTAGAAACGACTCTGAATTTTGGCTTGCCGAATCATCTCTGTGTACTAATATCAGCCTTTCCTTTCCTGACAAACTTCTGTTTTTTGCGAGAGTGGGGCCTGCCCCGCTCTCTTTTTGTCTAGAGAGGGCACCATTTTTATGATCAGCGAACTTAAAGCACTATTCGACTACTACGAGAAAGAGAAGGGCATCGACCGCACCAAGATGGTCGAGGCACTTTCGCAGGCACTTCTCGCCGCTTCGAAGAAGAGCATCGGCCCTGCACGTGAACTCCGCATCGTGATTGACCCTGAGAAAGGCACGATCAAGGCATGGGCTAAGCTGGTCACCGTAGAGACTGTTACCAATCCATGGGAAGAGCTAACTCTGGCCAAGGCACGCCAATTTAAAAAGACCGCTGAAATCGGTGATGAGATCGACATCGAAGTCACGCCGAAGAATATGGGGCGTATCGCGGCCCAAACGGCCAAGCAGACCATGCTGCAGCGCCTGCGCATGGCCGAGAAAGAAAATCTCTACGACGAATTCAAAGACCGCGCCGGTGATGTCGTCAGCGGAGTGATCCGTCGTTTTGACAAGTCTGACGTGATCGTGGACTTGGGTAAATTTGAAGGCACGATGCCATCCAAAGAGCGCGTATCCACGGAAGATTACACTCCGGGTGATCGCATGCGCTTCTACGTGAAAGCGGTGGAGCGTGAAGGCGTCCGCGGCCCTGAGATCGTGCTCAGTCGTGCTCATGTGAATTTTGTACGCCGTCTCTTTGAGTTTGAAGTCACTGAGATCAGCGACCAGACGGTGGAAATCTCCAGCATCTCTCGTGAAGCTGGCTACCGCACCAAACTGGCCGTCAACAGTGCCGATGACAAAGTCGATCCTGTCGGAGCCTGCGTGGGCCTACGTGGTGCGCGGGTGAAGAACATCGTCCGTGAACTCAACAATGAAAAAGTGGACATCATCCGCTGGAAGGCTGATCCCGCCGAGTTTGTGCGTGAGGCTCTGAAGCCGATCAAAGTCATGTCGATCCAGGTGTCTCCCGATGCAAAGAGTGCGCGTCTGACCGTCAGTGAAGAAGATCTGTCCAAGGCAATCGGTCGTCGTGGTCAAAATGCTCGGCTCACCTCCCGCCTCGTTGGCATGGAACTACAGATCGAGCGTGATGAACATGCAGCAGAAGTTTTTGAAGGTCAGATGGACCATGCAGCCCATGACCTGGAAAAAGCCCTCGGAATCAATCTCGACACAGCACGCAAGCTGATCAATGGCGGTCTTGGTGACCGTATGATGCTGCTTCAGTCTGAGCTGGATGACCTCGTAGATGCTCTTGGCGGTGACGAAATCCTCGCCAAACAGGTTTACGAAAGAATTCAAACTTACACACCAGCAGAGTAGCTTATGAGCCTCTCCGCTTTCAGTTACTTAAACTTCAATCCGACAGCCCCACTCGCCGTTCGCCCGTCCGCTCTATCTCATGCCCGCCCGCCCCTCCTCCTCGAAATCCGCCGAAACCCATTCCGTCAGCCCAGCTGACGATGAACTGGAGGCGAGTGCACCTGCCAAGAAACCGGCGAAAAAGGTGCTCTCTCTGATTGAGGAAGAGAAGCCGAAGGTAAGAGGCGCGCGCAAAGAAGGAAATGCGCTCCCAGTGCTAGGCGCCAGACCGGCACCCCAGGTCGTCAAAGAAGAACCACCAGCTGAGCCGGCGAAGCCATCTGTAGATGACGCAAAAAAAGCCGCGCTTAATCTTTTTGAAGAAGACGAAAAGCCAAAAGTCAAAAGACGCCCTGCTGGCGCAAACACGATCAGTGCACTGGCCCCGATTTCACGCTTGAAAGAATCAGGTCCGGTCGAGGTCATTGAAGTGCCGGTGATTCAGCCCGTGGTGAAGGTCGAAGAAGCCCCTGTTGAATTTGAACTTAATGAAGCAGGTGAAAAGATCATTCATCTCAAGCCGCCGA
>JAPLUM010000890.1 GCA_026397605.1 Verrucomicrobiota bacterium
CAAGCGCTCGGATGCAGGCGACCACCGTGCTGCAGGATGCAATCATCGACGACGATGTGATGATTCACGCGCTCTTCATTGGGCCGAGCTGTATCGCCGACATACACACCGCCGCCGCCGAGGTCGTGGAGGTGGCAATGCTTCACCGAGGAGTCAGCGCAGCCGTTTTTGAACCAGATGCCATGCAGGCCGGTATGCGCGATCTCGCAGTTTTCGAAGTGAATGCCGCGTGAGTCCTCGATCTCGATGCAGCCATCGCTCGTCGTCGCGGCCTGACCGTCGTGCAGGCCATCGGCGGGATACAGATGCTGGCTGTATTGAAACGAGATGCCTTCAAAGCGCACGTCGTGTGCGCCTTTCATCACGATGAACTTTGTCACCACCGGCGCGATGACTTCTGCCTTCGTCATGTCCTCGCCGGGCAGCGGCAGGTAAAGAACCTCGCCCTTCGCCTTATCGAGAAACCATTCGCCCGGTGCGTCCAAAGCGGCGCGGTAGTTCTCCATCCAGAAGCGCTGATCCGGCTCGAACTCGACGAAGGGATACCGTGCCCGCCCTTTAATCTGTACGGCGAGCGCTTCATCGTTCAGCGCCTTGATGCGGCACTGCCCCACGGCCCAGGCATGCGTGACGGTGAGCAAAACGTCGTCACGCTCGGCCTGTGGGATGCCTTTGAGCACCTCGAACTGCTCCGCCGGGATGCTGAAAGCATGGAAGTTCATGTTCTCCTTCAAATCCGGGAACACACCCGCGCCGACGGCCTCGGTGATGTGGTGGTAGCCTTTGTTCGGCGAGCGAGCCAGCGTGGCTCGGCGGCCATTGACCCAGAGCTGCTCAAACTTCCAGGCTTTATCCGGCAGACCGGCTTTCCAGATGGTTCCCTCTTTGACCCAACCCGTGATCAGCTTACCAGCCATGAAGACGGCGTTCTTGCCGCTCCAAGTGACTTGAGAGTCATCCTTGCCCAGCGTGATTGTTTCCGTGATGGGATGCACACCCTCTTGCACAAGGATGCGCGCGGGCTTGGGTGCCTTGCGGGCTTGTTCGAGCACGGCGGTAAGGTTGCCTGGCTCTAGCGAGATGTCAGTGGCCAGGGAACTGACCGTAAAGCAAAGAAAAAGTGTGAATCGAAGCATAGCCTGCGGATAGCGATCATGCGTCAAGATGAGCCAATGCGCAAACTTCACTCTGCGCCTAAAGTGGGTAATTCATTACAGAGCGCCAAGGCTTTCAGCGCCTGACAGGTGGCGATGTAGGTGATGTAGTGGTAGTTCCCACGATAGAGGGACTGCATCCACCAGCGACCGCTGACGCGCTGCTCCCGCTTCAGCCAGGTGACGGCTTTCTGAAGACGCTCATCCTTGGCTGGCACATCGCTTTGACGCATCAGGATGATGGCCAGAGCTGTCATGTAGGCATCACTCTCAGGCTTGGCAGCATCTGGGAGATGACTGATCAGGTCGGTGACATACTCACTGATTTCAAAGTGCCAGTCCTGCAGCGCTGAGAAGTCTCGCGTACTCCAGCCACCGTCGCTGTGCTGTTTTGAGGAGAGCAAAGAGAGAGCTGCTACGCGAGTCTCAGCCGTCACGAGTTCAGGCATGTAAGAAGCCAGCTGCAATTGTAAGACACGATCAAAGTCATTCTTGAGCACAGGCTGTTTTAACCAAGCTTTCAGCTTTGAAACCTTGGCGAGGATCTTTTCGTCCGTCTGATTGGCCAGCCAAGCAGGCGCGGCAGTCACGACACGGGCAGCCTGCAGAGTGAGCTCGAAATCTGTCGTGATGTGTGGGATCTCCACTTCACCATGACTGACAAAGGCACCGCTGGCCGATTGACGCTCGAACATGTCGCGGATCGACCGTTCGGTGTGCTCGCCGGTTTTGCCATTGACATGCTTATCCCACTCCGCGAGACCGAGGCTGCGCCAGACGCTGGTAAAGGCCGCAGGATAGTGCCGATGGCCACTCGGGGTGGACGTCACCTTTACCTCTTTGATTTCCTTTGGAGTGAAGTCGATGAAGTCAGCAAGGATCTCTTCATTCACCTGGCCGAGCTGTGGAATCAAAGCAGGCCGCTCACTGAGATAAGGCCCTGTCGTGTGACAGTTCACGCAGGATTTCTCACGCACCCAGCTTATAGCTCCGTCTTCGAGATATTTTGCCGCAGCCTGGATCGACTCTGCACCAAACTGCTTCACCTTCGGCTCCTCAGCCGTCGGAAGACTTACCTTGATCTCACCTGACTCGTACTGAAAAGCCGGCTTCGGTTTCTTCGGCGGTGTTTCCGCAGAAAGAAGGACCGAAGGCAAAAGAAGGATGGCAAAGACGAGTTTCACAAGGCACTTAAACGCTCCATCATCGCCTCATTTCTCTGCTAGATACTTGAAAAACAAGCGCACAATGACGAAGGAAGGATCAAGTATTTCATTCCTTTGCCAATCCTAGATCTGCTTGTCTGGAGGATAAATGGGCACGATGCACTTTTTGTATCAGAATACCTCTTTTGATAAAACGAGTGACG
>JAPLUM010000398.1 GCA_026397605.1 Verrucomicrobiota bacterium
CAGCAAGCCGCCGATGATCGGCTGGATCATGGGCGTCGTCGGACGACTGACAGGAGATACAGACTGGGGTATCCGTATCGCAGCACTGCTACTAGGCACAGGAACTTTGATCGCTTTCTTTGCGCTGACTCGCTCAATTTATGACGCTAGGACGGGCTTTATTGCGGCTGCATTAATGCTGCTGACACCTGCTAGCACAGGCCTCAATCTCTTTCTCACGATTGACGCACCTCTCCTACTGACCTGGACATTGGCGCTGCTTCTTTTTTGGTCGGCGGCAAAATCTCCGACCTCTTGGCCACGTTGGTTCTTGCTGGCTCTGGTGATCGGCGTCGGCACCTTGAGTAAGCAAATGATGCTGGTATTTCCCTTATTGATGGTCGTCTTTGCGGCTGTCTCTAGAGAAGACCGAGCGCTGTTAAAGAATCCTCGTCTCTGGACGGCGATTATCATTGGCGCACTCTTTCTGCTTCCTGTGATTCATTGGCAGCAGCAGCATCAATGGATCACGCTAGAGCATACCGCGCATCATTTTGATACCAAGAGCTTGGATTTCCTTCACTGGCTGACGCGCACGCTGGAGTGGCCCGGAGTACAGGCCTTGGTTTATACGCCAGTGACCTGGGTAGCATTGATGATCGTTCTCTGGTCTGGTTTAAGCGGATGGAAAAGCATGGATCGCCGCGCTCGCTATCTATTGCTCTTTTCAGCTCCCGCTTTGCTGATATTTACACTGCTTGCTCTGCGTCAGCGGATCAATCCGAATTGGCCAGCGGTCTTTTATGTGCCAGCCTTTATTCTGCTGGCCGCCTGGTTTACGGAGCATTTGCCCTTTGGTAAACCGGCTAACTGGCAGAAATGGACATTCCGAGTGGCTGGTGTCATGACGGTGATCTTGCATCTCGTTGTGCCAATGACCTTTCTCACCAGTTTGAAGGGGCATAAAAAACTCGCTGAGCTCCGCGGCTGGAAGGAGACCGGAGAACAGGCTGGCAAGTTTTTAGACAAAGTGCCGCGTCCTGAGAACACGTTTGTTCTGGCTCTTGGGCATCGTTATAGCGCAGCACAAATGGCTTTTAACATGCCGCAGCATCCACGCACCTATCGCTATGAGCCTTCGGCTCACCCCATGTCTCAGTACGAAATTTGGCCAGGGCCAGAGGAGCATCTAGGAGATGATGCTTTGATTTTCAACCAGGGTGCTTTGCCAAAGATGGTGTCGGATTGCTTTGAAAATACAGAGTCATTGGGTCGGGTGGAAGTGCCGCTAGGAGATACCACGCGCATTTATCAGGTCTTCCTCGGACACAGCCTCAAAAGCTGGAAAAAGATCGGCACTCCATGATTTCCTGGGACATTTTCATTCTTCATCAAATCAATCGTGAGTGGACTCATCCCTTACTGGATTGGCTGATGCCAGCCCTATCTGCCATCAATGCTTGGTTACCGCTACTGATTCTCGTGTTGTTGCTTTTACTCTGGCATGGCGGCAAGCGGGGAAGAATGACAGTGCTATGCTGTATTGTAGCCCTGTGCCTTGGCGATGCCGTCGTCTCGAACACGATCAAAAAAGTAGTCGGTCGAGTGCGCCCACGTGACGCCATCGAAAATGTAATGATTCGTGATCTTGGAAAAGGTCATCCGGAATTCATGAGGCTTTTTACCGCACCTACAAACCGCCTGAGTTTCCCCCGTGGCGATGTACGAGGGAGTTCATTCCCCAGCAGTCATACCGTGAACATGTTTGCTGCTGCAACCGTCGTGGCACTGTTTTATCGTCGCGCAGGAATTGGCGTTTATTTTCTGGCTATCCTCGTGGCTTATTCCCGACTCTATGTCGGCGCCCATTGGCCCAGTGATATCGTGCCATCGATTGGCATAGGAATTCTGATTGGCTGGGCAGTGACTCGGCTGATTCAGCGGCTCTGTTTACGCAGATTTGGAGCCTTCTAACGAAAAAGAGATCGCTTGTCTGGAAAGATCTGGACTAACCTCCATCTTCACAATTTCCGCTTAAACTTCCATGTATCTGCAACTCTCCCTCCTGAGCTTACTCAGCGCCTTCTTGCTCTTTCAGGTTCAGCCGATGATTAGTAAGTTCATCCTGCCATGGTTTGGAGGCAGCCCTGGGGTATGGACGACTTGCATGTTGTTTTTCCAAATCGTGCTGTTCGCCGGTTACGCCTACGCTCATTTGCTCACAAAGTTGCAGCGGCGCACTCAGTTTATCGTGCATGGTGTTTTGATCATAGCGGCTCTAATCTGTCTGCCGATTTCACCTGGAGATAGCTGGAAACCAGCTGGGGACGAGGATCCTGTTGGCCGTATTTTACTACTGCTACTTGGCACTGTTGGATTGCCTTACTTCGTCCTATCCAGCACTAGTCCGCTGAGTCAGGTCTGGTTTACCCGTGCACTGCCAGGCCAGCAACCTTGGCGTCTGTATGCACTTTCTAATTTAGGTTCACTGGCGGCTTTATTGACTTACCCATTCATCATTGAGCCCGCACTAGATGTTACCCAGCAGACGTGGTGGTGGTCAGGTGGATTTGCCATATTTGCCCTTATTTCGATGCGTCTTTCTCAACGCAATTCAAAGATTGAAACGGCTGCGGCCGAGCAAGCTACTGACGAACCTGATGATAGCCCACCGTGGTGGAAGCGGCTCCTCTGGGTGTTACTGCCAGCGCTGGCAAGTGTTTTACTTTTAGCCACGACCAATCATGTCTGCCAGGATGTGGCAGTAGTCCCCTTCATGTGGGTGGCGCCACTGAGTCTATATCTAATAACGTTCATCATCTGTTTTGAGCGTGAGCGGTGGTATGTCCGCAGCATCTGGTCGATTTTAGCGGTGATAGCGATTCTCGTAGCAGCCTTGAATAAGACCATTTACGCAAAAACAGAGTGGGATCCCACGCCGAACTTTCTGGCCGAAATGGCCTGGTGTTTTGGGGCCATGTTTCTCAGCTGCATTGTCTGCCATGGCGAGCTGGCAAAGCTGAAGCCTGGTTCATCGCGCTTGACTGAATTTTATCTCTTCATGTCGGCCGGCGGAGCGCTCGGAGGTCTCTTGGTCAGCCTGGTGGCTCCACGTGTCTTTGTGACTTATCTGGAATGGCCACTCGGACTGATGGCGGCCTTTTTCGTTGCCGTGTCGGCTTTAGTCATTTCAATCTGGGCGATCAAAAAACGCCTCATTCGTGGTGCCCTCTGCATTGTCATTGTCGCTCATGCTGTGTTTATTCTCATACAAATGTCCAATCTAACTCTTATCGTGGACGAGCGAATTGAGCGAGTGCGGAACTTCTACGGCGCGGTCAATATTGATGAGGATTGGGATGATGGTTTAGAGAACAGCTACCGCACGCTCACGCATGGCGGCATCATTCATGGAATGCAGAATTTGGGTGTGCTATATCGTGAAGAACCAGTGACTTATTACGGTCGGGATTCTGGCATTGGCCTCTGCCTAAGCACCTTGAAGGATAGGCCTGATGCACGCGTGGGTATCGTTGGCATGGGAGCTGGCACGACCGCTTGCTATGCTCGCCCCGGACAACAATGGCGCTTTTATGAGATCAATCCTGACATCTCACGATTGGCTCGGAAGCACTTCACGTATCTAGCCGATGCAGAGAAGCGCGGCGCTAAGATAGAAACGGTGATTGGCGATGCCCGCCTCATGCTCGAACGTGAGCCCGATCAGCAGTTTGATGTTCTCCTGCTAGACGCCTTCAGTGGAGATGCCATTCCTGTCCATTTGCTGACAAAGGAAGCCTTTGCCATCTATCGCCGTCACATGAAACCAGACGGCATCATCGTCGTGCACGTCACAAACACTTATCTAGCTCTAGCTCCCGTAGTGGAGAAGCTGGCTGAAGACATCGGCTGGAAAACTACCCGCGTGATAGCCGATGAGGATGGCGACATTGACTCGACCGACTACGTGATGGTCACCCTGAATGAGACTCACCTAGCGACCACGCCACATCATCATCCTGAAGATCCCGAACCGCTTGATGTGCCGCTCTGGACGGATAAGAAACATGATTTGTTTCAGATCTTGATGCGAGACTGAGACTGATTTTTTACAGGAGGTAGCAGAGGTAGCAGAGATTGGATGGGATTAACCTGAGCCGGGGAGTTTTAGACGGTGAACACCTCGGGTGAGTTGATTGACATTGAAATTGATCAACAACCCAAGAGGTAGATCCAGGAGCTTCATGTAGCTGAGTGTCTGTGCTTTATGGATGGGAAGAATGTCGCTGACAGATTTTAACTCTATCAAGAGACATCCATCAACGATGACGTCACAGCGCAGAATGTCTTCAAAAACCAAGTCCTTGTATTGAATTTTAACGGCGCGCTGAACCTCCACGATGTGCCCGCGCAGTTGTAACTCATGGATGAAGCAGCGTTGATAAATACTTTCTAGAAGCCCTGGTCCCTTGTCGCGATGAACTTCAATCGCTGCGCCAATCACACTTTCCGTGATAGACGCAGCCTTATCCAGTAAAGGATGTTTCTGAATTATCATCTCTGCTACCTCTGCTAACTCCTGTTCAATCTTAATGCGCTAAGAACTCATCCAGCGCCGCTTTGGTGATGCGGTATTGGCTGCCGATCTTTTTGGCTTTGATGTCACCAGACTCAATGCTGGAGATCACGTCACCTTCGGTTACACCGAGAGTTTGGGCGACTTGGGTGGGGGTGAGGATGTCCAAAGCGGGGGCTGCGGCAGGCATTGCAGCAGCAACGGCGACTCCAGGTATCGGTGGTGGTGTGGCACCTCCCACATTGAAGGCACCTTGAGCCATCATGCTATTGGCCATACCAAAACCCATGGCGATCTCAGCCGCTGAGCCAGCAACTCCAGGCCCGCCTTTGGCCATACCTTCAGCCATTTGGAATTTCACATAATCATTGAGATTGCCAATAGCACCCATGCTGCTGCGTTTATCGATCGCAGCTTCCACTTCTGGCGGCACGCTGGCGTTTTCCAACAAGAAGCTGGTGATCTCGATCCCGTATTTGCCTTGAGTCGCTGGATTGATGAGCGGCAGCAGGGCGTCACCCAACTCGCTGTAGCGTGTGGCTAGGTCGAGCACTGGAACTTTCGCTGATGCCAGCGCGTCTGTGAACACGCTGACAATGCGGCTGCGCATGGTGTCTGCAAACTCATCCAGACGGAAATGATGATCTGATCCAGCTACCTCTTTCAGGAAGAGTTTCACGTCGGTGATCTTGAAATCAAAAGTGCCAAAAGCGCGGACGCGGACGATGCCAAAATCCTGGTCACGCATCATGATCGGATTGCTGGTGCCCCATTTATTGCCAGTAAAGAGGCGTGTATTGACGAAATAAACGTCTGCCTTGAACGGAGATTCAAAGCCATACTTCCAACCCTTCAGCGTGGACAGAATCGGGATGTTATCCGTATTGAGGGTGTGTTTCCCAGGGCCAAAGGTGTCGCCAAATTCGCCTAGATAGACAAACTGCACAGCCTGTGATTCACGCACGATGAGCTGGGCTCCGCGCTTAATTTCCTTGTCTTCATCTGGGAAACGCCAGGAAAGCGTGTCGCGTGAGTCATCTGTCCACTGGATGATTTCCAGGAACTGTCCTTTGAGGTAATCCATCAGGCCCATAGTCGTGTGTGTCGTTTGAGGTTTAGCTAACGTGCTCCTCTAGGCTAGGCCGCACTCGCAGCCAATAAAAGTTTAAAGTTAAATTGTAATCGATTTTATTTCGTCAGTTACAGTTTGGCGCGGACACTTTTCACGCCAGCCACCATGTTGGCCAGTTTTTGCTTGGCTGCCCAGCGTGCGGTTTGGCTAAGCCCACAATCTGGCGCAAAGACGAGTCTTTCTGCCGGAGCATGATTCAGGCAGGCGCGGACAGCTTCTTCGATATTTTGAGGAGATTCGATGTAGTAGCTTTTGACGTCAATGATACCCACGGCCACATCCGTGAGCTTGGCGATTTCGCCGATGATGGCCAGTTCCGCGTACTCCCGATTGGCCATTTCCACATGCACTTCATCACAGTGCAGATCTAAAAAGGCGGGGAAAAGCGGTGCGTATTTGCGATAGCCCACTGGATGCCCTTTGAAATTACCAAAACACAGGTGCGTGCAGATTCGGGTCTTTCCATACCCGCTTTCCACGGTGCGATTAAAGATGTCTACAAAGCGTTTCGTGTCCTCACGGAAACCATAGCAACTCATGCTGGGTTCATCGACGCAGATTTCCTCAGCACCCGCAGCGACCAGATCCGTGATCTCCTGTCTCACGATCGGGAGTAGAGCCTCCGTGATGGCGTAGCGGTCCGCATACTGCTTGTTGGGTGCCAGCCGACCGCTCAGGGTGTAGGGGCCGGGAACACTGACCTTGAGGCGCTTGCCAGTGTTCCCAGCTAGGCGCTGCAGACGTTGAAATTCTTCGACCACACCCAGACCACGAGGCGCGCTCAGATCCGCGATGATTTCATGCTTCCCACGCTGATCATGAGCCGGCGGACCAAAGCGGCGCGGACTCGCTGGCTCCAGTGCAAGGCCGTTGATGAAACCATAAAACGAGAGATTAAAATCAAAACGCGTCTGCTCACCATCCGTGATCACATCCAACCCTGCGCCAATCTGATCCTGAATCGCGACCATCGCCGCATCATTCTGCATCTCGCGTAGATCGTCCGCCCCAAACTCGCCAAGATGCTGCGCTGAAAACTCCAACCACCCAGGAAACGGATAACTGCCAATGACTGAAGTGCGGAGAGGTTGGTCTTTCATCGACGGCACGCTTGTCCCTCTTCGGTGTTGCAGTCAACGCCATGCCGCAAAGTGCAATTCTCAAGCTTGGAAAATCAAAACTCCCAGCGCCCATCCAGAACATAAAAGAGCAGTTGCCAGAATCCCGAGCTGTTTTAAAATCTGCGCCCCATGGTTTCATTACCAACCAGTATCACCATCCGAATTATCAACGGGCTCCCCTGCGCTTAACGCAGCCTTGTGGAGTCCGTCGTGGCTCTTCGCCCGCTCCCATGAGCGCTTCGTTACGATAAGAGCCAAGCGCTCTTTTAATCCTTCAGAATTCATCCTTCATCCTTTCTTCTTTCCATGGTCACCATCTACGACACCACCCTGCGCGACGGCACCCAGGGCACAGGCATCTCATTCAGCACGTTAGATAAAATCCGCGTCGCCGAGCGGCTGGACGAATTCGGTGTCCACTACATCGAGGGAGGCTGGCCGGGGTCCAATCCAAAGGACGCAGCCTTTTTCCAAGAAGCTGCTAAGCGCACCTGGAAAAATGCCAAAATCACCGCCTTTGGAATGACCCGACGCGGCAAGGTAAAGGTCGAAGACGACGCCCAGGTGCAGATGCTGCTAGATGCTCAGACACCTGCCGTGACCGTGGTCGGAAAAACCTGGCCTCTGCATGTGACTGAGGTTTTCCAGGTCAGCCTGGAGGAAAATCTGGCCATGATCGCAGACACGGTTGCCTATCTAAAAAAGCATGGTCGTGAAGTGCTCTATGATGCTGAGCACTTCTTTGACAGCTTCAAAGAAGACCCCGAATACTCGCTCAAGACAGTCAAAGCGGCTTCAGATGCTGGAGCAGATCTCATCGTCCTCTGTGAAACCAATGGCGGCGCACTGCCAGAGTTCATTGAAGACGTCACTCGCAAGGTCATTGCCCATCTTGGCAAGCCCGTCGGCATCCATACCCATAACGACGGCGGCGTCGGCGTGGCCAATGCGCTGGCGGCTGTGCGCGCTGGTGCCAATCAGGTCCAGGGCACGATCAATGGCTACGGCGAGCGCGTGGGGAACTGCAATCTCATCACCATCATGCCCACTCTCCAGCTGAAGATGGGGATCGACCTCGGCCTAGACCTCACTCGGCTACGCGAGCTGGCCTATTTTGTCGATGAGCTCGCCAACGTCCCGCACGACATCCGCGCTCCTTACGTGGGTCTGGCAGCCTTTACCCATAAAGGTGGACTGCATGTCCATGCAGTGCAGAAGCTAGCCCGCACCTATGAACACGTGGACCCAGCACTGGTGGGCAATGAGCGCATCATCACCATCTCCGACATGTCAGGTCAAACCAATGTCCTCATCAAAGCAGAGGCCATGGGACTACCCCTAGCCAAAGGATCACCCGATGTGCAAAAGATCCTGGCAGAAGTGAAGCGTCTGGAGAGTGAAGGCTACGAATTCGAAGCCGCAGAAGCCAGCTTCGAGCTACTCATCCGTCGCCAGCTCGGCCACGGAGCCCGATCCTTTGAACTTATCGAGTATCACACCACCCATCGTCATCAGCCGGGCAGCAAAGGTGAGACCACGGAGGCCACCGTCAAACTTATGGTCAATGGCAAGGCCGAGTACACCGTGGATGAAGGCGACGGCCCTGTGAATGCCTTGGATAAAGCCTTGCGGAAAGCCCTGCTTCCCCACTTCCCCCAGATCGCAGGCATGCACCTGGAAGACTATAAGGTGCGCATCATTGATAGCGGTAGCGGCACCGCAGCCAAGACCCGCGTGCTCGTCGTCAGCAGCAATGGCAATCGCACTTGGGGCACCGTGGGTGTCTCCACCAATGTGATCGATGCCAGCTGGGAAGCTCTGGTGGATAGCCTTGAGCATTTCCTCATGAAGTCCGCTTAAAACTTAAAACAACCTCCATGTCCCAACCAGCACGTTACATCATGATCGGCGGCTTCCTCGGAGCCGGAAAAACCACCACAGTCGGTAAGCTCGCCAAGCATCTCACCGACCAAGGCTTACGCGTGGGCTTGATCACCAATGATCAGGCTGGTGGACTAGTCGATACCAAGCTGCTGCGCGGTCAGGGTTACGCCACAGAAGAGATCGCTGGCGGCTGCTTCTGCTGTCGCTTTAACACATTGGTCGATGCAGCCAGCAAGCTCACTCAAAACACCAAACCCGACGTCTTCATCGCCGAGCCTGTGGGCAGCTGCACCGATCTCGTAGCCACCGTCACCTACCCACTGCGCCGCCTTTATGGCGACGCATTCACCGTAGCCCCACTCAGCGTGCTCGTCGATCCCGTGCGTGCTCGACGCGTCTTCGGACTGGATGCAGGCGGCACCTTCTCCAGCAAGGTAGCTTACATCTTTAAAAAGCAGCTGGAGGAGGCCGACATCATCGTCATCAGCAAAAGCGATCTATTAGCAGAGGCTGAGCGCGCTGAGCTGCAGGAAGTTTTGGCTAAAGAATTCCCATTGGCCAAGATCGTCACCGCATCCCCCAGACAGGACACCGGGCTCAGTGAACTCTTCGCCAGCCTGATGACCGGAGAGCAAGCACGACGGAATCCAATGGCCGTCGATTATGAAGTCTATGCCGATGGCGAAGCCCTACTCGGCTGGCTAAATGCCACAGTCACACTGAAATCGGCTGATGAGTTTGAGGCCAATGATTTCCTCAAGCAGCTTGCCACAAATGTGCAAGGCCGTTTACAACTTGCGGGTGTCGAGATCGCTCATTTCAAGATGACCTTCAGCCCCGATGACGGCATCGCTGGTGAGTTAGCCAGCATCAACCTCGTGCGTAGCGACTACGTGGCCGAGCTCGGCATGGAACTCGACGAACCCACCACCGGCGGCCAACTCATTGTAAACTTAAGAGCAGAAGCAGATCCTGTTTCGCTCGTGGAGGCCGTGAAAGAAAGCCTCAGCCAAGTCACCGCCAATTTCTTCGGCCTGACAGCCACGCTAGACCACGAAGAACACTTCCGCCCCGGCAAACCGACACCGACGCATCGCGATACTTGATAACCTCAGAGCCAAGAACAGTAATACATAGATCGACCTCAATAACGGGCACCATCTGTGGGCACGTTTGACTACTATTCTTTCTTCTTCTTGCCCTTCTTTCCGGCTTTGGGCTGCTGTTTCGGGATCACTTTCTCCCAAGGCTCGACGTTCGCACGTTTGGCGTAGGCTTCATACATGGCGGCCATTTGCTTCACGCGCTCGGGCTCCTGCTGGCTGAGGTCGTGCTGTTCGGAGCGGTCATGAGCGATGTTGTAGAGTTCCCAGGACTTTGCGTGTTCGGCGACGAGTTTCCAGTCGCCCATGCGCACGGCGCGGTTACCCTCGTGCTCCCAGAAGATGGCTTCGCGCTCGATTTTACCGCCGGTGAACAGTGGTGCGAGGCTGCGGCCTTCCATCGGCTTCACGTTAGCGGGATAGGTCGCCTTGGAGAGATCGACGGCGGTGGCCATGAGGTCGATGAGATGACTCGGTGTGGATTCGAGTTCGCCTTTGCGAGCGATGCCTGCGGGCCAATGCACGATGAGCGGCGTGCTGATGCCGCCTTCGTGGACCCAGTGCTTGTGTTTACGAAAGGGTGTGTTCGATACCGTCGCCCAGGCCTCGCCATAACCGATGTAAGTGTCGCCAGCGCCAGCCATGACGCCTTTGCCCTGGCGCATAGGGAAGCCGTCGCGTGTTTGTTTTGGGATCATGTCGGGCTGGAGGTAATCCTTGTCCAAAGGTGGCAGCGAGGCCGTCTCGGCACGCGATGCGCCTTTGCCAACACGTCCGATGTTCTCAGCGCAGCCGCCGTTGTCTTGGAGAAAGCAGATGAGCGTGTTCTCATACTGACCGGACTCTTTGAGCGCTTTCACGATGCGGCCGATGCCTTGGTCCATGCTGTCCACCATGGCGGCGAAGACTTCCATGTTTCGCTGGTCCCATTCCCAGAACTCTTTTTCGCCCAAGTCGGAAGGCAACGGCCAGTTCGTGGTGCTGCTTGCGCTGATAACGCCTTCCTTAAGCATCTTCTCATATCGAGCCTTCCGCACGGCCTCGTAACCCGCAGCATAGCGACCTTTGTATTTGGCGATGTCCTTGTCCTTGGCGTGCATGGGCCAATGAGCGGCGGTGTAGGCCACGTAAAGGACGA
>JAPLUM010000610.1 GCA_026397605.1 Verrucomicrobiota bacterium
GGTAGGTGAGGCATCAATCACGCCGTTACCGCTAGCATAGGTCATGAGACGGTCGGTGGTGTCATTGTTGACCACGCCATCACCGATCCAGCGGAGGGTGGCACCGTTATTGAAGATCAAGTTTGTCACCGCGTTGGTGGATTGACCGATGCTGCTGGCACTTCCGCCAAGGGCGAGCTTGGTCACTTCGAGCACACCGCCGCTAAGGGTGGTGATGCCAGTCGTGGTGCTGGCGGTGTTAGCCAGGCGCCAGGTGCCGGTGCCCTGCTTGGTGATGGCTGTCGCTCCAGTGCCGTTATTCGCAATCAAGGCGGAAAGGATGTTACTGCCGGTGTTGCTGCCCTGGAGGGTGAGCGTGCGAGCGGTGTTCGTGCCACTCAAGGTGAGGCCTGCGGCGGTAGCGTTGGTGAAGTTCACCGCTCCGCTTCCAGAGGCGTCGAGGATCGCGCCTGAGGTGCCAACGGTCATCTGGCGATCCGTCGTGGAGCCAGCTCCAAGGTATTGCAGGGTAGCACCATTGATCACGAGGTTAGCAGCAATGTTCGAGGAGTTACCAAGGCTGTCTGCATTGGTGCCTGCTACAGCAGTCTGGTTCTCCAGCGAGGTCACCCCGAGCACACCTGCGTTGATGGTGGTGATACCGGTGTAGGTATTGTTGACGTTGTTCAGGTTCAACTGGCCGGTGCCGGCTTTAGTGATTGCAAAGGTGCCAGCACCATCAGTCACGACGCTGTTGAAGCTCTCAATTAGACCTGCAGCAGTCGTGATCTGGGAAGTGGCGAGCAGGGTGATGTTGGTCGGCACAGTCAGGGCTGTTCCGTCGATGGTGAGATCGTTAGTGCCGCCGAGGGAGATGTTGCCGTTGATGGTCAAAGCATTGGCCAGGGTTTGGTCAGCCGTTTGAGCGTTGAGTGAGGTGCCTGCCGCCATAGCCAGCGTGCCGGTGCCGATCGGGCCGGAGGTGATGGTGGCACCGCTAACGGTGCTGGCTCCCACGGTGATGATGCCGCCGGTAAGTGTCGTGCCGTTAGAATAGGTGCTTCCTGCACTGGTGAAGGTGAGGGTATCTCCACTGCCACCTGTTTTGGTCACTGCTGCGGTGCCGAGGATCGTGCCTGCGTAGGTGCCGACGTTCACGGAGAGGTTCGAGGTGCCTGTTCCCTGGGTGATGACACCAGTAGAGGCACCATTCAATGTGGTGATGGTGGTGGTAGTCGCCGTATTGAGGTTCACTGCGCTGTCAGCGGTCAAGGTGCCTAGTGTCTGCGCTGCCGTGTTATTAAGGTTAACAGCAGCAGCAGTCGAGCCGACGGAAAGGTTGCTGCCCGAAGCCAGATTGCCAGTGGTGGCCAAGGTCAGCGTGCCACTCGTGACGGTTGTACCACCATTGTAACCGTTATTACCACCGAGAGTGAGTGTGCCAGTACCGAGCTTGGTGATGCCCTTGCCGCTACCACCGATGGCTTGGTTGATGGTGGTATTCGTTCCTGTATTAACCGTTAAGTTAGTGTTGGAAGCCACATTGGTTATGGTGGTCACTTTACCAGCGTCAGCGAGGAATGAAAGTGAACCGCCACCCGTGGTCGCAAAGGTGAGGTTGCCATCAATATTCAACGCGTTGGAGAGTGTGATCGCTGTGCCATTGTCGCTCAGAGTCGAGTTTCTGGCGATGATGGTGCCGAGTCCCAGAGGTCCTTGGGTGATGGCACCAGTTACGACAGTCGTCGAGGCACCGAAGGTCGTTGTGCCAGCAGTGATGGTCGAGCCACCAGTGAAGGTATTGGTGCCGATGTTGATAGTCAGACCACCGGTATTGAGCTTGGTGAGGGCTGTAGGGGCAGTGTCATCAGCGATGACGCCTGTGCCATCCGTGCCGAGAGTGTAGTTGAACCCAGTGGTATTCAGGAAGCTGATGGACTTGGGCTTGATGGTGCCACTGACTACAGGGGCAAAGCCAGTCGCGGTATCGTCAAAGGTGACATCAAGGCTGTCCACGAAATCAGCTGGATTGGCGGTGAGGTCCACCCAATTCTTGGGTGCTGTGTGCGGGTTCACCAGATCCCAGAGTTGATTCTCTGCACCCGTCCATTTCACCGTGGTGTTGGCTTGGACTAGGAGGTCCACTTCAAACGGATTGCTCACCGTAGTGAGAATCAGCCCGCCGACAGGGCTTGCTGGATTCACTGGGAGATTGCCAAAGCCAGTGACAGTGCCATTGGCAAAGCCGATCAACTTGTAGAGACCAGCAGCGAAACCACCAGCGTTGGTGATGGTGATCGTCGGGGTCGCTGTGACATTCAGGATGCCAGTGCCGATGCCTGTCAGATTGATTTCGTCATCGGTAATGCTGCCGGGTGTGTCCAAATTGAAGACCAAGGTGCCGCCGTTGATGGTCAGGCCACCGAGAGTGAGGACTCCAGACTGGCTGGTCGGTGTGCCAACTGCACCAGCGGTCAGAGCGCCAGGTTGGATGGTGCCACCAGCTTTGAGGGTAACAATGCCAGCAACCGTGCCAGCACCAGCGAGGGTGGCACCGGTTTCAATGCTCACTGGACCAGTGCCAGTCGCAGAACCTGTGGTGCCCGCGAGGGTGTTAGCTGCGTTGAGCCAGCCGCCGTTGATGATAGTGCCACCGTTGTAGGTATTGGCATTGGTCAGGTTGAGGACCGCTGCGCCGTTTTTCTCCAGAGCGATGTTGTATTGGATCACACCGCCGAAGGTGAAGTCAGCGGATGTGCCGTTGGCACCGTTGCCCACGCTAAGTGTCTTGGTGGTGTCGAGCGCACTGTTGGTGATGTAACCACTGCCGGTTGGATTGGAGTTGGCCAAGTTTGGCGTGAAGGTGCTGGCAGTGAAGCCTGAGGCTGGGGAGGTGATGCGACCGATGGAGAGATTGTAACCATTGAGGTCCAATACGGCTCCACCCGTTGTGCTCACGATGTTGGAGCTTGGGAGGGCATTGTTCACGCCAGCACGCAGCTGACCCTGAACGACGTTGGTTTGGCCGCTGTAGTTATTGGAGGCGCTGGACAGCGTCACCGTGTCATAGCCCTGCTTGGTAAGGCCGCCCGTACCAGTGATGGCACCTTTGATTTCAAGCACCGCACCAACAACAGAGTTACCTGTTGTGCTAAAGACGACGGGCTGGCGTCCGTTATCATAGCCGTTGAGACCCTGATTGATGTTCTGGCCGAGGAAGGAGTCAGCGGTCAGGTTAAAGGTAATGTTGGAGTTCAACGTGCGATAGACCGCCTGGCCTTGACCACCGGTGAGATTGTCATCAAGGCGGAGGTAGCCTTCGATGGAGCCACCGCCCATCGTGACAGCGAGGGTGTTAGCTGTTTGGTCATTGTTCACCTGCAAGGTGCCTGCGCCAAGGTTCAGCGTACCGGTGCGGGCACCGTCCACGCTCCAGCGTTCGATACCGCCGAGCTGGTAGTTGACCGTGCCGGTTGGCACAAAGCTTGCCACCTGAACGTCGAGCACGCCATAACGTCTAACGTTCGTCACGCTTGTAGCACTGCCGAGCGAGCCATTGTTAAACACGCCGACGGCACCTTGTTCGATGTTGAGTGTGCCATTGAACGCGGTGCTGTTGCCACGAATGTAGAGTTCACCGGATCCGATCTTGGTGATGCGGGTGTCGGCGACACCGACCAAGGTGTTGACCGAGAGACCGGAGCTATTGGCACCGTTAAAGTTTGAGTTATGCACTCGGAGTTGCAGACCAGCGGCGGTTCCACTGTCAGCCACGATCTGGAGATCACCTGCTACGACCATGGAGCGGTCACGATTGGTATCCAAGAACAGTTGAGCGTCATTCAGATTCCCGCCTGTGGAGGTAACGACGATGTTAGAGAGACTGCCAGCGGCACCCAGGGCGCTCATGCGATCATTCGCGCCTGGTTCGTAGCTGATGGTGGCTGCGTCGAGAACCTGGAGGTTGCCCATCGTGTAGTAGTTCAACGAAGGGTTACCAGCGTTCACCGCGAGACGGAGGACGGCGGCACCGGTGATACCGTTGGCGTTGGCACCTGCTGCGGTGCTGGCATTCAGACGGACGACGTTGGTCGAGACTGCGTTACCCAGTGCACCAAAGGTGTTCGGGGTGAGCTGGCCTTCGTTGACAGTCCAGCCGCTGTTGTAGCCATTGCCGGTGCCACGAGCGGCATCGGTTTGATCCTTGCCGATGGCCAGAGCGCCGCCACCGAATTTGGTGATACCGACGGAGCTGACTCCAGAGATGTCGCCATTCAGGGTAAGAGTACCAGTATGAGAGTAGATCAGTGCTTCCTGGTTATTGAAGTTTAGGTTCGGATTGATGTTCGCAGTAGCTGTCGCAAGAATACCACCACCACCAGCCACTCCCGACTGGTTTAGAGTGATCGTATTGAGCTGGCCCGGAGCATTACTAACCGTGAAATTGCCGATGCGGAAGGCAAAGACGGAGGTGTCTCCAGCTAGGTTGGTATTAGCAGTCACATCGCCAATGCTGGTGTTCGTTGATCCAGCAAAATTGGCGGCTGAATAAGTCGTATAGATCAGGCGGTTGGAGCCTCCGCCTGCATCGGTGAGGAAAGAAGGGCTGACTACGGCTTGAGCGCCACTGATGATGTATGCTGGCAGCATGTTCACGCCAAAGACCGTCGCAGGCAGACCCGTAGTGGCCACGAAGTTATCAGTATTACCGATATTCGTGCCGAAGGGATCAGCTGGAACGAAGACCAGAGTACCAGTGCCGACGCGGGTCAGACCACCTGTGCTGGTCAGGATGTTTGCTGTGAGCGGTGATCCTGGGTTGTTGATTCCGATGCGGGAACCATTGGCGTAGGTGATGGCACCGACCGTTTCATTCTGCGCAGTCGCTGTTAGCGTCTGCATGGTGAAGGAGGATCCATTCAGTGCTACGGCATTTGTATCACCCCAGCGGTTAGCATTGTTGGCCGAGCCCGTGCCGTCGAGCACAATGGCAGAACCTGGGTGCATCACGATGGCGTTGTTGTTTGTCGTCCCAGAGCCGATGAAGCTTCCGTTGGTGTTCACTGCACGCAGGGTGCCGAAGACATCCACCTGACCGCCACCGAGCGGTGTATTGGTGGTGCCAGTTTGGATACGCCCTTCACTGCCACGGCTGATGGTGGTGCCGAGGGTGTAGTTATTGGTGTTGTTGAACAGCACCGTACCAGTGCCGTTGTTACCGCCTACGGCCAGCGTGCCGATGACAACGTTGGATACACCAGTCAGGATCGTGTTTGTAGCCGTTGCTGGAGCAAGGGTAAAGACAGTTCCAGCCGCGTCGTTCGAGCCGAGACGGTAGGTGCCGCCCGTGGCACCTGCGACGTAGCCATTCTGACCGAGTGTGACCTGGTTACCAGCATCGAGAGTGTTGCCGGAATAGGTAACGGCTCCCTGTGAACCAAGGATGAAGCTGCCGTCACCGATAGCTGCCATATTCAGCGCATTGCTATTCGCGGTATCGAGGCGGAGCTGGGTATTGGTCGAGGCTGCGTTCGTGTAGGCTACGATTTGGGCCTGAGTCAACGCTGCACCGACACGAGAGATCGGCAGGGACCATGTGGTGCCGATACTGGTAACTTGGCCGGCTGTGGGCACGTTAGCAGGTGCATCCACACGGATTGCACCAAGTGGGTTGAGCTGGATAGCCCCCGTGCCAGCGGTGGCAGTGACGCTGCCAGCACCTGGATTGCCGAAGCGGAGGAGACCTTGGTTCACAAAGACTGGGCTATTGCTGCTGGTGTTGTCGTTGAACCAGAGGGTACCACCACCGTTTTTCACGACGTAGAGGCCTGCACTGTTGTCTTTCACGGTTCCAACCACTAAGTCGTTGCTCACGGCGAAGGTCGGCGTACCAGTGATGTTGACAGCATTGAACTGGATGGAGTGAGTGTTGGTAGAGCTGCTCGTGAGGGTCTGGCCACCGATGTTGAGACTTGGGAAAGCCAACAGTTTATTGGTGCCGGCGCCAGTGATGCGGTTGGCACCAATAGTGGTGTTGCCAGTGACGGTCACGGTATTGCCCGCAGGGAAGCTGTAGGTGCGGAAGGTGGTGTCAGCACCGGAGTCAGCGCTGATGTTCAGTGTGCCACCAGCGAGGGTGATCGGGCCTGAGCCAAGATAAGTTTTACCAGTGTCGATGGCGCTGTTGGCTCCGATTGTCACTGGTGCCACATTGGCCTGCACGGTGCGGGTCGTAACGATGAGTCCGCCACCCGTGGACCAACCGGTCGTGGGAACCACACCGTTCTGACCGAGGAAGAGGGTGGCTTGATTGCCTTCAGCAACAAGGGTACCGTTACCGATGATCGATCCGGCAAGGGTGACGTTAGTGCCGCCGCTGACAAGGTTGAAGTAGGCATTGCCTACAGGTCCGAGGTCGGTGGTGCCACCGATGCGGAGGGAGATGTTGTTGGTGGGATTGGCGCCGGTGCCGACGGTCAGGGTCTGGCCCTGATCGCCCGAGGTGCCACCGAAGGTAAGATTCGAGAGAATGAATTCACGCGCATTGGTGTTGGTAAGGGTGAGATGGTTCAAATCGATGCGCTGCATGATGGAACCCGGCGCGAGGGAGACACTGTTCTGGAAAGTGGTGGTACCATTGACCGCGTTGCCTGAATCCGAACGGAGGTTCAGTAACGTGGTTGCGCCGTTCATGAAGATCGTGCCATTGACGCCGCCGACATTGGTTGTGGCGTTGGACGCGTTGATAGCTGGTTCACTCAGTGTGAGCGTGCCGCGGTTCAGGTAGATGTTTCCGCTAAAGCCGGGCTGGTAAGACTGGATCGTCAAGGCACCGTCACCGGATTT
>JAPLUM010000240.1 GCA_026397605.1 Verrucomicrobiota bacterium
CGGCGAATGCCTTCGCGATTCATGGTCAGCTTAGCGGCGCGGGCAGTCGGCACGATGTTGTAGCCCTCATTTTCCAGTTCCACCAGCGTGTCCGTGGCGATAGCCTCGATCTCTGGGACAATGTAATTCGGTTTTTCCACATTGATCAGCCGACGCAGTGCCTCACCATCGAGCATGGATACCACGTGACTACGATGCGCCACCTGCATGGCCGGCGCATTGGCATAACGATCAACGGCTATGACCTCGCAGCCGAGCCTTTGTAGCTCGATGACGACTTCTTTGCCTAGCTCGCCAGAGCCGAGCAGCATGACTTTAGTTGCAGAGGATGAAAGTGGGGTTCCAATCAGGGACATAATCCTTCTCTAGCTGGTAGGCCGAGACTCGTCAAACGCCGCCATTCATGTTTAGCTAAGTCTGTACGTCAGCTTGCAGGACGAGATTCGTAGTGTTAGGCAACACCTAGCCCTCATGACTGACCTTTCCCACCTGCGCGCCGACTTCCCCATCCTGCATCAGCAGGTCAATGGGCAGCCGCTGGTTTATTTTGACAATGCCGCCTCAAGCCAAAAGCCTCGGGCCGTCATCGACAGCCTTGTGCACTACTACGAGCACGACAATGCCAATGTTCACCGCGGCCTGCACGCTCTAAGCAATCGCGCTACCGATGCCTTTGAATCTGCTAGGGATAAAGTGGCCCGCTTTATTGGCGCAGGCAGTTCGGATGAAATCATCTTCACCCGTGGCAGCACGGAAAGCATCAATCTCGTGGCCAATATCTGGGGACATGCCTTTTTAAAGCCCGGTGACATCATCCTTTACACCGGCATGGAGCACCACAGCAACCTCGTGCCCTGGCAGTTAGCTGCGCAGAAATCGGGTGCCAGCGTACGCCACATCCCTGTGCTAGAGGACGGCACACTGGATCTAGAAAACATCGACATACTGCTCACCGAGAATGTGAAGCTGCTGACCTGCGTCCATGTTTCCAACTCTCTCGGCACCATCAATCCAGTCAAAGAACTCTGCGCAAAAGCGCGTGCGCTTGGCATCACCACACTGATCGACGGTGCCCAGGCTGTGGGCCACATGCCTGTCAACGTTCAAGATATTGGTTGTGATTTCTACGTTTTCTCAGGCCATAAAATGTGCGCCCCAACTGGCATCGGCGCTCTTTACGGGCGTTCGGAAGTCTTGGCCAAAATGCCTCCATGGCACGGCGGCGGAGAAATGATCGACCTAGTCACCCTAGAGACCAGCACATATAAATCAGCCCCGGCACGCTTTGAAGCAGGCACCCCAGACATCGCTGGCGTGATCGGACTGGGAGCTGCCATTGATTATCTGGAGGCCGTCGGTATCGACCGCATCCATGAGCATGGAGCCGCTCTGACCAGCTACGCCATGCAGCGCCTAGCCGAGCTACCAGGAATCCGCATCCTCGGCCCAGCCACTGGTGAGCGTGGATCATTGACAGCCTTTCACTTAGCCTGCGTTCATCCGCACGACCTAGTCGAGTTCGCCAATACACATGGGCTGGCCTTACGGGGTGGCCATCACTGTACTCAGCCACTCATGAAGCGCTTTCAGATCCCCGGTAGCAGCCGAGCCAGCTTCTACTTTTACAACACCACCGCCGAGATTGATCGGATGATGGATATCCTGCATCGAGCCGTCTCTTTCTTCTCCTAATGGCCCTGCCCGACGACCTCAGAGAGCTCTACCAGCAGGTCATCCTGGACCACTCGCGGTCACCGCGTAATCAGGGTCGCTTCAGCGCCGACAGCTGCATCCACGTCCATGGCGACAATCCTAGCTGTGGGGATGAAATCGATCTTTACGTCCGCTTTAACGACGACGGCAGCATTCGTGAACTAAAGTTTGAAGGGCAAGGCTGCGCCATCAGTCAGGCCAGCGCCAGCATGATGACTGAAAAAATCCAAGGCCTCTCTCAAGAACAAATCGTTGGCCTGATTCAAGACTTAAAACATACCGTTCTCGGCCAAGTGCCCATCCTCAAGCCCGAAACGCTCGGGGAACTGCAATTGCTGGAAGGCGTGCAAAAATTCCCCCAACGAGTCAGATGTGCTCTGCTCAGCTGGAACGCCCTAGAGCAGGCGATGAAAATCAAGGCCAACAGGGCCGATTAGTAGCAGAGATTGCGCCCACGAAAGCCAGAGTTGTGGTAATAACCCTGGTTACAACCGTTCGAGCGATGTCTATTGTCGTTATTGTTCGCTAAACTATAAGCAAGCAAACCAACGGCTGCCGCACCGATTAAGGCGGCCCCAGGTTCAACCACCTGCCGAGGACGACCATATTGATCGTAGGCGGTGGTGCAACTCACTCCCAGGCAAAGAGTGAGACTGATTAAAAACAGGCGGTGACAATATTGTTTCATGGCTTTCATGAGACTCCATCCAGGCCGCGTTATTCAGATTTTTTCATTCATCTGATTAGCGAGAATGGATTGAAGCATGTCCAAGTTCATGATTACGATAATCCGCGCCTTGCCTGACTGACATCGCCGTTTAGGCTAGCCATGCTTGACCTCATTAAATGATTCATCTCCCAACTGGACGCGCCGCTTTTGGACTTTGCTGGCTTGTGTCTTGGTTTTCCGCCTCTTCTTCACCCTGTTCTTTTGCGCTCAGGCAG
>JAPLUM010000865.1 GCA_026397605.1 Verrucomicrobiota bacterium
GGATGAGTGGTGGCGAGGTTGTTCTTTTCAGCGATGTCGGCTGCGAGGTTGTAGAGCTCCATTTTGCAGGATGCTTTGTCGCTGACTCTGGCTTCTTCGGCATCTTTGTCGGAGGCATTGAGCAGGAGTTTCCAGTCGCCCATGCGCAGGGCCATCTTGTCGGGAGCCATGCCTGGGAGGAGGAGGGCTTCGTGGGGCGATTTGGCTCCTTGGGTGAGCACGGGCCAGATGTCGAGCCCGTCGGGTGCGAGTTTTTGTTCGGTGGGCGCACCGGTGAGTTTCACGAGCGTCGGAAACCAATCCACGGCGTGCATGGGTTCATCAATGGTGATGCCAGCAGGAATTTTGCCAGGCCAGGTGGCAAAGGAAGCGACGCGGATGCCGCCTTCATAGATGGTGGCTTTGCCAGCACGCAGAGGCGTGTTCATGGTCGCGGTTCCTGGGCCAGGGCCACCGTTGTCACTGGAGAAAATGATGAGTGTGTTTTGGCGCAGGCCTTTCTCATCAAGTGCAGCGGTGATTTGGCCGATGGCTTCATCGACGGCTGATAACATGCCAGCGATGGTTTGGCGGAGTTTGGGCAGAGCCTTGTAGGGTTCTGTGTAGCTATCGGGCACTTGATGAGGAGAGTGGATGCCGTTGAAGGGAACGTAAAGAAACAGCGGCTTATCGGCGGCTTGCTCGCGAACAATGCGACATGCCTCCTTCGAGACGAGATGAGTGGTGTAGCCTTCTTCCACGAGCGGCTTGTCATCGCGATACCAATCCATTTTGCCATCGCGGTCGTGCTTGAAGTAATCCAGCGCGCCAAAGTAATGACCATACTGATGATCAAAGCCACGATGAGTGGGCGTGTAGTCGGATTGAAATTCGCCAAGATGCCATTTGCCGCAAATAGCGGTGGTGTAGCCGACTTCCTTCAAGGCCTGAGGCAGCAAGCGCTCGGTCAAAGGCAGGCCCCATGGCGCTCCAGGCCGCACGACATTGTAAACGCCGGTGTGGATGGCATAGCGACCTGTCATCAGCGCCGAGCGCGTGGGTGAGCATACGGGCTGCACATAGTAGGACTTCAACACCGCACCTTCTTTGGCCAGCTTGTCGATGTTCGGCGTGCGGATGTCTTTGCCACCATTGAACCCGCAGTCGGCATAGCCCAAATCATCAACTAAAAAATAGACGATGTTGGGTTTGGAGTCAGCAGCGCTTGAGTGGCTTAGAGAAATGGCCGCGAGGGCGAAAAGTGTGAGGATGGGTTTCATGGTTGTTTCTTTTTCTTCTTCTTCACTGGGAGGATATCGGCACTATGGGATCCATAATCGGCACCGCTGAGACTTTTCTCGACGGAGGTTTTCCAGGTTTCGAGCGCGGCGGTCATCATGGTCACACGTTCGGGTTCTTGCGCAGCTAAGTCGGTGGTTTCGGCTGGATCTTTGGAAACGTCGTAGAGCAAGGCTGCAGCGTTTGGATCTGCTTTCTTGCCCTTCGTTCCGATGGGGTTGAGATAGTTTGTAGGGCCAGTCGAGCAGCGCGGCGTGGCTGTTGTGCTCACGGGCATTGCTCCAAAAGGGAATCGCTTTGCTGCGGCTCTCGGTCTTGTGATAAAGCAGCGGCATGAGACTGATACCATCCATCGGCTGGATTTGATTTTGGGCGACGGCACC
>JAPLUM010000383.1 GCA_026397605.1 Verrucomicrobiota bacterium
CATAGGCGCGAGAATCGGATGAATTAATCACAGTCATGACTCAGCAGCAGCGCGAAGCCCTATTCGACATCTTAGCCCTTTCCATTTACGCCGACGCCCACATCTCCCTCGCGGAGGAGGATCTGGTGCAGAACGCCTTTGTCAAAAAAGGTTGGAAATCGGAGTATCCCAAAAACCTCTTCATCGAAGAATCCTTTGCCCGCGCCCGTGAAGCTGCGGAGAGTGATGAAGCCGTGTTTGATTACCTCAATGAACGAGCAGAGGTCTTCACCACGAAGGCGGCTCAAAAAGAAGTCACCGACATCGTCAAAACGATCCTGGAGAGCGATGGCATGACGGAGGATGAAAATGAGTTTTTCAGCCTGCTTTCCCAGTCGCTGCCGCGCCCGAAGTGATCAGCGTATGCTGCCTGTCCAAGTTTTGGGCTTCTGGTTCTCCAGCTGCTTGAGATCGAATGGTGCAGCTGACTTCACCTCTGCCTTTGTGCCGCGGATGTCCAGGCTGAGCGCTCCTTTGAGATGCGTCTCATCCAGCCAATACCGCAAGCGCACGTTCTTGGAGGTTTGGGCACTGATTTCCGGTGGCTTCTCGGACGCTAGGATGAATGGCGGCACCTCTTTGCCATCACTTGTGATCAGCTTCACATCAGGCGGCTGAAGGATCAGCGGTCGCGGACTGGCGTTTTGATAGCGCAGCTCGAGGTCTAGCCGAGCATTTCCATAATCCCGCTCTAGAATACAGCGGTGGATGACCACAGTAGGGACTGTCTCCGAGACATCCAACGGTAGCGCATCGCCCTCTAGGCTTGGTTTGTCCGTAAGCACCCAGAGTGCAGCACCTGCGCCGAGGACGAGGAGCAGCCAGACTTCGAATCGTTTGAGGAGTTGCATGAACTCGGGTCGCTCGGAGCGGGGTGAAATGCAAATATGAATGTTGAGGCTCATGGTGGAGCTCACATTTCAGCTTTCGGTTTCCTTCTTCCCGCTTTCAGTGGGCTTATGGCAAACATCGTTCTCGGAATCACTGGCTCTATCGCAGCTTACAAGGCAGCGGACATCGCTAGCCAGCTCACCAAGGCTGGCCATCAGGTCACCTGCGTAGTGAGTAAAGGCGCTCTGGAGTTCGTGACGCCTTTGACTTTAGCCACGCTTTCGCGCAGACCTGTCATCACGGATCTGTTTGCCGAAAAAGAAGGCTGGCAACCCGGGCACATCCAGCTGGCAGATGATGCGGACCTGCTGCTCATCGCACCAGCATCGGCCAACGTGCTAGCCTCACTGGCCCACGGCTTCGCCAATGATGCCCTGACTGCCATCGCACTAGCAACACGTGCGCCGATCCTTATCGCGCCAGCCATGAATGGTAAAATGTGGCTTCACCCCGCCACGCTGCGGAATGTCGAAACCTTGAAAAGCTGGGGTGCTCATTTTGTGGATCCTGCTGAGGGGTTGCTGGCCTGCGGCTACGAAGGAGTCGGGCGCCTAGCGCCGGTGGAGGAGATCGTGGAGAAGGCCCTGGCCGCATTAAAGGCCTGAAGTTTTTTCTCCTGTAAATCTTAGCAATTCTGTGAATGCTGTGAACCCATCACGCTGACCCTTTCGTTTTTTCATCATGCCCAACGGACCTCTCTCAACCAAGCTCTTTGATCTCGCTAAACAATACATCCCAGGTGGGGTGAACTCGCCGGTGCGGGCTTTCCGCAATGTTGGCGGTGATCCCTTTTTTGTCCGTCGTGCCAAAGGCTGCCGCATCTGGGATGTGGATGATCGGGAGATGATCGACTTCGTTGGCACTTGGGGTCCCGCCATTCTGGGTCATGCACCGCGAGTCGTCATCGAGGCGATCCACAATGCTGCCAAGGAAGGTGTTAGCTTTGGCATTCCCAATCCTTACGAGGTGGAAATGGCCCGCACGATTTGTGAGTGGGTGCCTTCGATCCAAAAAGTGCGCATGGTCAGCAGTGGCACGGAAGCTACGATGTCTGCTATTCGTCTAGCGCGTGGGTTTACGGGAAGGGATCGGCTCGTGAAGTTTGATGGCTGTTATCATGGCCATAGTGACAGCTTACTCGTCGCGGCAGGTAGTGGAGCACTGACGCATGGTAATCCAGACAGTGCAGGCGTGCCACGTGCTTTTGCTGAGCTGACTAGCGTGCTGCCTTTCAATGATGAAGCGGCACTTGAAGAGCTCTTTGAAAAGAAAGGTCATGAGATCGCTGCGCTTATCGTCGAACCTTACCCTGCCAATGCAGGTCTCATCTTGCCAAAGCCTGGCTTCCTGCAAAAGCTGCGCGATATCACAACCAAGTACGGCACTGTGCTCATCTTTGATGAGGTCATGACCGGCTTCCGACTCGCAAAAGGCGGCGTGCAGGAGCTTGAAGGAATGACCCCAGATCTGACCTGCCTTGGCAAAGTTATCGGTGGCGGTTTACCCGTCGGAGCATTTGGAGGACGTGCAGACATCATGGACCATCTCGCACCCCTTGGCCCTGTGTATCAGGCCGGCACACTTAGCGGCAATCCTGTGGCCCTAGCCGCAGGTCTGGCGCAGCTGCATGAACTCGATAAGCAGCAGGGTTACAAGCACCTTGAGGTCATTGGTAAAGTGATGGAGGACGCCGTGCTCGACATCCTCAAAAAGAAAGGTCTCGGCTACCGCTGGTATCGCAAAGGCAGCATGTTCTGTCTCTTCTTCACCGAGAAAGAAGTCCACAATCTCGAAGACGCCAAGACCTCTGATCTCGCCGCCTTCCGCAAGTTCTTTCATCATTGCTTGGATAACGGCGTGTACTTTGCGCCCAGCCAATTCGAGACCGGATTCATCAGTCTCGCTCACGAAGAAGCGGACATGGAACGCACGGCTGAAGTGGTATCAGCCGCGTTGGGGGCTTTGTAAAAAGATCGTGCCGAATGAGAATTGGTATGGTACGTTTTGCTATGCCTCAGCTTACCATCAACCTTCCCGAGAGCGTTATGCCTTGGCTGGCGCGCCGAGCAGAGAATGAAAATACGACTCCAGAGAAGTACAATACCTCTCTCGTCCTCTATTCGATGAAGCTGGAAGAAAGTTGTGATCAAGCGAGTGCGGCCCCAGGACAAAGACAGCGCGAAGACATTTTAGAAGAGCGCGATAAAGGCCCGTTTGTTCCAGTGCCGAATGATTTGGCGGACCGGGTCATGGAAAAGGCCATGGCAAGAATTCGTCAGCGCCAAGCTCATGTTTGATCCGAATGAGCACAAGCACCCAGATGTCTACTTTCGTTCAAGATCACCAGCGTCAGTGATCCCCTCTATCCTATATGTCCACACCCCGCTTCGCCGTCGCTCAGCTTGATGAAATCCCGCCCGTCCCTTGCCCCTGCGGTCAGGCTCGGCGCGCCTTTAACGAGCCTTGGAACACTCTCGCCACCGTGCATCTCACGGACATCCATGCTGATAGTAAAGCCCACTATCACCAAAAGATGACCGAGATCTACATCGTGCTAGAGGGAGAGGGCTACCTGGAAGCTGATGGCGAGCGTATCCCACTCAAACCGATGACCTCTGTCATGATCCGCCCAGGCTGCGTGCACCGTGCTGTTGGGAATCTCAAGATCATCAATGTCCCCATGCCGCCTTTTGATCCAGCGGATGAGTTTGAGGTGTGACCCATCATGAAAGAACTCTACACCAGCACGGATTCTAGCCGCATCGGACTTTGTCAGTCGGTGCTGGAGTCTGCTGGGATTGCGTCCTTTGTCCGGAATGAGAGCTCACCTTGGCTGGGCAATATGATGTCTCCAGCTGTGCAGCCGACGCTTTGTCTGATCGATGACAGCCGCTATGAGGAGGCGGTTGAACTTTTGAAGCCTTATCAAGAAAGCTCAAAGATCGTATTGTTGGACTGGACCTGCACAAAGTGTGGTGAAAGTAATCCTGGTAGCTTTGACGTCTGTTGGAATTGTTCCGCCGAAAAGCCTGATAACGTGCGGGCTCTGAATCAATAGGGATCGTATCATTGTTCTCTAAATGTCCCCCTTCCAACTCAATACCGAATACGCTCCGGCTGGCGATCAGGCGCAGGCGATCGAGAAGCTGGTGAAATCCATCCGTGCGGGAAATCGGCACCAGACCTTGCTCGGCGTCACTGGCTCTGGGAAGACGTTTACGATGGCCAACATCATCGCTCAGATCGGTAAACCGGCGCTGGTGTTTTCACATAACAAGACGTTGGCAGCCCAGCTCTACTCGGAGTTTAAGAACTTCTTTCCGAATAATGCGGTGGAGTATTTCGTGAGCTATTTCGATTACTACCAGCCTGAGGCTTACATTGCACGCACCGATACCTACATTGAGAAGGATTCAGCGATCAATGATGAGATCGAGCGCCTGCGCCTTTCCAGCATGGGTGGATTGATCACTCGGAAGGACGTCATCGTGATTGCCAGTGTCTCCTGCATTTACGGTTTGGGTTCGCCTGAGGATTATGAGGGCATGATGTTGCCGCTGCATGTCAGTCAGCAAATGTCACGTGAGACTCTGCTTACTCGGTTGGTGGACATGCTCTATGAGCGCAATGACGTGCAGCTCAAGCGCGGCAGCTTTCGCGCCCGTGGGGATGTGGTCGAAGTTGTGCCTGCTTATCTAGATGATGAGGCGATTCGTATCGAGTTTTTTGGAGATGAAATCGAGCGCATCAGCGCGGTGGATGTGCTCACTGGCACCGTCACCTTGAAGATGCAAAGCTACACCATCTTCCCCGCCAAGCAGTTTGTGACGCCGGGAGATAAGCTCAAGAAAGCCATCGTCAAAATTCGTGATGAGATGACGGAGCGTGTGGCGTGGTTTGAAAAAGAAGGCAAGCTTCTCGAAGCTCAGCGTCTGCGGATGCGCACGGAGCATGACATCGAGATGATGCAGGAGATGGGATTCTGTCAGGGGATCGAAAACTACAGCCGTCATCTCACAGGCCGTGAGCCAGGAGCCACGCCTGGCACTTTGTTGGATTTTTTTCCAGACGACTTCCTTTGCCTAGTCGATGAAAGTCACGCCACCATTCCGCAAATCGGCGGTATGTATGAGGGGGATAAATCACGCAAGACCGTGCTTGTCGATCATGGTTTCCGTTTGCCAAGTGCGCTGGATAATCGCCCGCTGAAGTTCCCTGAATTCATGGATGCGGTCGGCCAGATGGTTTATGTCAGTGCCACGCCAGCCCGCTTCGAGATCGAAAATAGTGTCGTCGGCAATGCCGGATACATTCCGCATCAAAGAGAACGCATCGGCGAAAATGAAGGCGTGCCGGCAGCCCTGCCGGGCATCTCCGTGAGGGTCAGTGGTAGCTCTCAGCCTGTCGAGAAATTTGATGTGATAGGCAAAGGCAAGCCTCTGGTGGTCGAGCAGATCATTCGTCCAACCGGACTGCTGGACCCCATCATCACCATCAAGCCGCTGAAAGGTCAGATTGATGAAACCATGGAGCTGTGCCGACAGCGCATCGAGCGAGGAGAACGCGTGCTTGTCACCACTCTGACGAAGCGAACGGCCGAAGATCTAACCGATTACCTGCGCAATCTGGATTTTAAAGTCCGCTATCTGCATAGTGATATCGATGCCATTGAGCGCGTGGAAATTCTCCGCAGTCTGCGCAAAGGTGATTGTGATGTGCTCATCGGCATCAACCTCCTCCGTGAGGGCCTAGATCTGCCAGAGGTCAGCCTTGTCTGCATTCTGGATGCCGATAAAGAAGGCTTCCTGCGTAGCGAAACATCTCTCATTCAGACCGCAGGCCGCGCCGCGCGTCATGTCGCGGGTGAGGTCGTGCTCTTTGCTGATTTAGAAACGAAAAGCATCAAAGCGCTGCTCAGCATTAGCAATTATCGACGTCAGGTGCAGCTCGATCATAACACTAAGCATGGCATCACCCCGAAGACCATTCGGCGGGCTGTGCAGGAGTCACTCAACTCACTGAGTAAAGCACGTGAACTTGAAGAAAATGTCCTTCGTGAAGGTGGCGGCGGCGACTTCATTGTCACTGATGTCATCCGCGAGCTTGAAGGAGAAATGGCCGAAGCGGCGACCAAGCTTGAGTTTGAGCGCGCCGCACTTCTTCGGGATCAGATCCGCGAGCTGAAGAAGCAAGCCGGCCTGAATCCCGATGACGGCGGCACCTTACCCTCACCGAAAAAAGTGACCTACGCCAAGCCCAAGCGCGGTGGAAGAAAAGGCAAATGATCAGCGCTTCCCTCGCCACCACCAGCGGATCAGAACACCTGACGTTTATTCGTTTAGGTCAAAACATGAAATGATACCGACCTTGCTTGTGAAATTGGATTGTCCTCGGAGGAGTTTCACCGAAATTAGGCTAGAGGGCATCAGATCGGACTCGCACTAAACACCTCCTATCATTGGGTGAGGTGGACCACTCAAGAGGTCAGGTGTTCTGATGATGAAAGGTCGAGTCCGCTGCAGGACTACTCTGGCTTAAACTGCGCGCGCTTCTTTGGCGTTGTATGCATCTTCACAAGAGTTTCAACTTCACTGACACTCAGCGTCCCCCCTAACTTGGCGGTTATACGATTCATGATAGTCTTTCGCAGGTTTTCGTCATCGTTGTTTTTGAGGAGATCAATAAAGGCGGTGCTATTTTCATTTAAAGCACCTAAAATCAGTTCGACTTGTTTAGGTTCAAACTGACGGCCCACTTGAACCTCCAAATCAGCAATCCGTCTTCTTGGCACTCGTGTCTTCTCCCACTGCTCAAAGATGCTTTTATTTTCAGCGCTTCTCAACTGTGAAAAAATTTCTTCAGTGATTTTCTTTTCGAGATCCTTCTGTTGTTTGATTGTATCACTGACCATTCCATGAGTGATATTTGAGCTTCGGTAGAGCTTTGTCATGACATCCATGCTTTGCCTCCGCCGTTTTTCGATCAAGCGCATCACTTCTTCTACTTCATTGGGTTGCAAGCCCATAGATTTCAGCAAATCACGGTACTCTGGATCTTCTTTTTGTGATTCTCGAGCAATGGCACCATCAGCCATTCCAGCCTGACCCGCCGCTGCCAATATATTGGCTTCATGACGAGAGACAGGAGCCACCAGCCAAGTGCGCTTTTTTTCGGATTTTTCTGTTTCTTGGATAGCCTCAATAGCGCGGATCTTTGATATCGAGTCTGCTTCAAGGACGTGCTGAGTTTGTTCACTGGTCATTAAATCATCGCTGTGCTTCTTTTGAAACACTGGCCTGCCAAGATGCCAGCCTACAACAGAGAAAAAAATTAACACTACTGTTGCACGAAGAATATTTTTTTTCATTGAATGTCTTAGAGAAGTTTAATGTAGTCGCGCCTAACTAGAGTTAAGCGCGACTGATTTTGCTGTCTCAGCAACCTGGATCTTCTGGATGTGCTTCTCTCCACTCTTCAATGGACTCTTCTAGTTCTTGAGAAGGCTCCAAATCGCCGTTCTCTATGGCATTTTCGAGATTATCAATGGTATTTTCATACATCTCCACATGAGCATTTAACTCATCATCTTCGCCTGTTGCCTGATTGGCATTATCTATAGGAATCTCAGGAAACGGGTATTCGTGATCCCCGCTATCTGATGCTTCTGATTTTAAACTGAAAGTTGTGAATACAATTACAAGGGCCAAAGCTAGCGCTCTGGTAAATTGACGACTAAATGCAGCTGGATTGCAGCTGGATTGCAGCTGGATTGCAGTTTGTACTAATTTCATAATGTAGGTTATACTTTACTGGTTGAACAATTGGCTAGAACACTACTTAAGCCGCACTCACGATTTAAGTTTTGCTAAGCCACTGACATGATGCTCGATTTAGCTATTGTTTGGCAATACTAAATTGTTAATTTTGAAATTTAATTTTAGGGCAAGCAATTTTTAACAGTTAAGATCGACAGTTAAGGCCCTCCTACGTGATCAAATCCGCGAACTGAAGAAACAAGCTGGACTCAATCCCGATGACGGCGGCGCCTTACCCTCACCGAAAAAAGTGATCTACGCCAAGCCCAAACGTGGTGGAAGAAAAGGCAAATAATCAGCGCCGTCCACGCCACCACCAGCTGATGAAGTGTCCCAGCCCGCTGAATTTAAACTGCGGGTCCACCCAACGCTCGATCACATAAAACGCAAAGTAGTAGGCTCGGCTAAAGCCCCAAACACAAAGCATCAATAGCCCCGCTCTGCGCCAGCTCCAGTCTTCCATCAAAAGCAGCGCCGCTGACATCACGCCGATCAGCAAAAACAACCAGCCTTTCAGCCACATGGAGTTGGTGGATTGAAGGTCGCGCATGGCCTTAGTTGAAAAGCGAAGGTAAATCTCTTGCGCCATGAACAATGCGCACAATTTCGACCTGTTTGTTTTTCTCCCGATAAAACACTAGGTAATTTGGAAACTCTGTAATCACCCACAGTCTCAAGTGGCGTAATCGAGGCTTCATTTGTCCTAGTTCAGGCTCTTTGGCCAGTAGTGCAATATTTGCCTCAAATGAACAAATGATGCGGTTAGCAGCTTCTGGATTATCCAAGGCGATAAAATGATAGATATCACTCATGTCTTGAAGCGCTTCTGGAGAGATGATCGCCTCGCTCATCATTCAATGACGCTGTGACCTTATCATATGAAAGGCTTGTGACGCTGGAATGCCATGACCAGCATCCAGTGAAGATAGGCCTGTATCGAGTTTGTTTAACAACTCATTTTCGTTAGAGACTGAAAACGATTTTCTAAGTTGCTTTTGTTTGGCTAATAACACCAATCCTTCTTCGATGGCTGCATCAACGCTTGTAAACAATCCATCGCGAATTCCATGATCTAGAAAACTAAGCATGGCAGAATTAATTTCAACATTCATGAGGCATTGATGACCTAAAACAACCATCCTGCAAGCCCGAGCTATTGTTGTGTCAACCGCACATAATCCAGCCCCACCATGTTTCCAGGCGAGGCCGCAGGGTTCGGGGATTCAAGAGTGAAAGTTAGGGCGTGGTCGCCGATTGTGAGATCATGTGTGCCCCAATCTTGTTCACTGGTGAGAATGACTTTGCCTTCATTGTAGCCATCAAACGTGGAGGTGATGGGTTTGCCATCCAACGTGATGCTGACGACACCGTAATCATGAGCCATGGTGAGCACAGCGTGTAGAGTGTATTTGCCAGCTTCTTGGATTGGCAGTGCCAGTGTGAGCTTGTCTCCTGGCTTACCGCCGGTCCACCAGAGTTGTGCACCGCTGCTCCATTGATTGCCAAAGCCATTCATGCCTTGCTTGCGCGTCTTGCCAGATGTGATCCCCATGATTTTTAATGCTTCGGCTTCTAGGGTTCCAGGCAATGCTGGGAGGCTTGTTTTTTGGCCTTCTGGTCGGGCTGAAGCTTGGTTCATGCCTCCGCTTTGGAGATATTTTACCAGATCCACCACCATTTCAGGTGGCAGGGCGTCAAAGAGTCCTTCAGGCATGGTGCTCAGTTTTGACACTTCTCGTTTGGCGATGTCTGCTACCGGAAGAGTAAACTCCACCCCACCCATCATGGCGATTTTCACAGCGGCAGTGTTTTCATCTTTGATGACACCGCTCATGACTCGCCCATCCTTCATGGTGAAAACATTGAGCTGGTAAGCTTTGCCGATGACTGCATTCGGATCGAGCACGTTTTCTAGCAGGTAATTCAAATCGGCGCGATTGCTGCCGGTGATGTCGGGGCCGACGTTTTGGCCTTCGCCAAAAAGTTTGTGACAAGCTCCGCAAGTGGCCGTGAAGATGGATTTCCCCGTAACCACATTGCCTTTGGCTAAGGCTGCAGGTGTGAGCAGGTCGCGATATTTTTTCGTGCGCTCGGCAAGGTCGGCTTTCGGCGCATTGACATCGCCCCAGACAGATTTGATCAAGGCGCTGATCTCTGGGTCGTCAAAGGCAGACAACTGGCGAATCAGGAAAGGGGAAAGACTCGTCGCTGGAATGGTCTTGGCTTGCACAGCTTTGAGCAGTGCTTTAGCGCCCTCCTTGGTCGAGGCAAGGGTGTTGATAGCGTCGGGGAGTTCGCTGGTGGTGAGTTTGGGCAATGCCGCACTGAGGATGCTGGGGGTTTCCGAATTTTTGAGTGAGGCGAGCGCTTGGATCGCCTTTCGCCGCAAGGAGGCTGGGGCATTTTGGTTGAGGATCTCCTGCAAAACGCCTGCTGTGGCTGCATCGTTGGTTTGGAGGAGGATGGCCAGCGCTTGCTCGCGCTCGACGACTTGGCCCTCGGTGGAAAGGCGAGTGCGATAGCTATGAAGCGCGCTTTCAACGCCCATATGCGCTTCGAGTTCGAGCAAAGTAGCTGCGACTTTAGTCGCATTCACAGAGGTTCCAGATTCGGCTAAAGCCGAAACCACTTTTTGTCGCAGCTTCGGCCATTCGGTAGGTTGGGAAATTTCATGGCCTGCTCTTGCTGCCTGGACTAAAGCCTGAAGCAGGTTTTCCCGAAGTTCCTCATCTCCCGTCTCTGCTGCAAGCTTCAGTAAGTTCGCGCGGCCTGCTTTATCCGAGGAAAGGCGGCGATAGATGAATTCTGTCACCTTCGGTATCTTCGACTTCTTTGCTAACTCTAAATCGATTGAAGAGTCCCACATATCGACCTCAGTTCCGTTGTCTAGAAGGAGTTTGAGACACATCGTTCTCTCAATGCCATACCACAATAATAGTGGAGTCATTGGATCATCTTTATCTTCAGCTCTTTGGATTAATTCCCTGGCTACGGTGTGCTCAGAGCCATTTACGTTACTCGTAATCGAAACTGAAGCTAACTCTCTTCTGACAACAGGTGAGGCCTCTTTGGAAGCCATCTCAACGAGTCGTAAGAGAATGATATCGTGAATGCAGCCCGATGTTTTACCAAAGCCGATATTCACATTTTTAGAACCAGGAGTAATAAAGTCTGGACTCTTCAATTCGCGCAAACAATTACGCACAGACTGAGCTCGAATTTGTTCGTTTGGATGACTCAATAACTTGAGAACTAAACTGAGGTCCACTGAACCTGTGGAAAAAAGACACCAAATGGCTTGAAGCGCCTTCGCTGGATTAACATTTTCTGATAATGCCAAGTTGATGAGCTCGGTAAGTTGAAGATTTTGACTTTTTTGAGCTCTCTCCATCAATACCCGCCTCGCCATACGCGATTCCCATTCGTTCTCGGTCTGCACCGCAAGTTTGACGAGTGACTCATCGCTTTCCTTGGCGAGATCACCCTTCCACGGTTTCCAGCCGTCGTAGCTGATGCGGTAAATCCGCCCATTACTCCGATCCCAGTTCTCCACGGCGTTGCTGCCTCGATGGCAGATTTGCTGATCGCTCCAGTCACTGACATACAAGGCACCATCTGGGCCCACTTTCTGGGTGACGGGGATGAAGTGCATGTCGTTTGATCGCAGGAAATCGGCGGCATGTTTGCCGATGTAACTGCTGCCTTTAGGATCGGTGTAGTTGGCCACGAGGCGATGGCCGTGCAGGTTGCCGAAGAGGAGTTGATTGCGATACGTCGGCGGAAACAGGCTGCTTTGATAAATGGCCAGGCCACAGTGCGCATGACCACCGCCAAGCGCGTTCGTGTCGTTGTTCATCACTCCAGCACCAGTGGTTTTATCAAAACTCACATCGGGCCGCGGATTGCCAGCATAATGGGCGTGGTCGGCGATGGTCTTGATGTCCTCGTAGGTGTGGGGATTGAAGTGTTGTCCGGCCTGCCTCTGATACCGACCTCCGGGGACGATGTGGTAGAGATGTGGAATGACGCACGCAGTGACGAACCACTCGCCATGCTGGTCGTAATCCAGCCCCCACGGGTTGCTTGTACCCTCGGCGAAGATTTCAAACTCATGCCGCACGGGATGGTAACGCCAGATGCCAGCATTGATGGGAATGCGCTTGTCATCCGGCGTGCCTGGTTTGCCGACCTTGCTGTGCGTGAAGACGCCATGGCAGCCGTAAAGCCAGCCGTCTGGGCCCCAAATGAAGCTGTTGAGTGTTTCGTGAGTGTCTTGGCTGCCCCAGCCATCAAGCAAGGCGTAGGCGGTGAAGTTGAGACCGGGGACTTTTGGATGCTGATCGGTTTGATCAGATGGGTCAGGCTGATCATTCCGATCTTTGTCAGGAATAAACATCAAATAAGGTGCCGCCCCCACCCAAACACCGCCAAAGCCAAGCTCGATGCCGCTGACGAGGTTCAGGCCTTCACAGAAAATCTTGATCGTCTCAAAGCTACCATCACCGTCTTTGTCTTCGAGGATTTTGATGCGATCCTGGCCTTTGCCCATTTCGCGGGGCTTCGGGTAGCTATTTCCTTCCACAACCCAGATGCGCCCGCGCTCATCAAAGGTGAATGCGATCGGTTGCACAAGATCCGGCTCTGCAGCACTCAGTTCAGCTTTGAAGCCTCCAGGAAGCTGCATGGACTTCAGCGCATCAGTAGGAGACTGGCCTTTGGCATAATCCGTCTGCGGTTTCAAAGCAGGTCCATAGAGCTTCTTTGGCGTGAGGTCAGTGACACTCTTTTTGCGTTCCTGCGTGAGAATGAATACACCGGCTTTATTGCCAACGACGATGTCAGGTAGCAGATCGCCATTCACATCACCGACCTGCACATCCACGCCGACACCACTTTCGGCATCGACGAGGTGCGGGATAAAATCGACGCCGCCTTTGCCATCGCGTTTCGTTTGATACCAGTAGATGACGCGATGGCCGTGCTCATCTGGATCGTGGCCGTTATGTGCCCAGTAACGTTTGCCGGTGACAATGTCCTTCACGCCATCACCATCAATGTCGGCAAGAAATGCTGCATGTGGCTGTGAGAAGACGATGCCGTAGTCGTTGTCCTGCGGCTGCTCGCTGGCTAGCATGACGCGGGTCCAGTTGGGCCCGCTGAGAGGAGTTTCGAAGGGAGCATAGGGTTCTTTGCCTGCTCCGTCC
>JAPLUM010000450.1 GCA_026397605.1 Verrucomicrobiota bacterium
AGAGTGCGTCCGCGCATGTAGGCCAATGGGGCAATCTCGATGGCACCTTTTTCGATCAGGCGCTCAGCTTCTTCGAGCTCCATCATCTCATAAAGCGCATCATAAAGCGGCCGAAGATAGGGAAAAATCTTCTCCTTTAAATCACCAGGCAGGAAGCCCAGCGCCTCCCCAGCCTCTACCGCTGGACGAGTCAAAATGAGCCGTTGAACCGACTTTTCACGCAGTAAATGCAGGCCATGAGCCATGGCCAAATACGTTTTGCCCGTCCCCGCCGGCCCCACACCAAAAACCACCTCATGATCCCGCATGGCCTGGACGTAACCTATTTGGCTGCGTGTCTTCGCTAAAACAGGCGGCTTCTTATTGGAGGTCGTCAGCTTCAACATCATGATCGACTCCGCAGGATGATCGCCTTGCTCGGTCTGCACGCTTTCTGAGACTAATCGGATCATCGCAGGTGAAATATCACCTCCCTGGCGGCCGACCTTTTCCAATTGAATAAAAACCTCACGCGCAGCCTGCACGGCTGAGCTTTCGCCATCGATCCGCACCCAGCTATCCCGCGAGGTCAAATGCACCCTAAAGAGTTCAGCCACCATACGCAGGCCTGCAAGATCATGCCCCATCAACTTTTGAAGAAACTGGGGGGATTCGTATGTAAGTGTTTCTATAGGCATAAGCCGATATCTAAAGGATAAAAAGACGTGTGGAATTCGCCTGTGACTTTAAAAAGCCCGGCGCAGATCTGGGAGAGTCGGAGATCTAACTCGCCTCAACGGTAGCCGTAAGCCAGAGCCCAAAATAAGCCGACTTCTTTCTTCGACGTGACCGAGAAGACAATGCTGTAAGTGCCCGTCTTGGGAGGGTTCACTCGCACACTGGAGAACATCGCGCTAGATTTAGAGTCGATGGTGATTTCTTTGCCCTTTTCATCCAGAACCTTTAGCTCAAAAACCACGTCTTCATTGGCACTGCCCAGCCAAAAAGCATATTCGTTGCCTTTGAACATCTGGTGCTTGATCATGAGTTTTTGACCACTCTTGACCTCGCCATTCCAATAATCCTCACGAACAATGAAGCCCTGCTCAACAAATGGCATGGCCGCCTCCATGGCGAAACCATGAGAATCATCGACAGTCGCGTGGCTGAGTGTCGCCGTGCAGCATAAAGCAACGACAGCGAGTCGAGCCGAACATTGGCGAAGGAAGCGTGAAGAAAGTGGCATAACAGCAGATCTGAGGGTTTCGAAAGCTTTAAAATGCTATTATTTGGCCGCTCTGATGGTTCCGAGAAGCACGTCACAGGTCTTACCGATGTCAGCTACGGCCTCTTTGGTAAAGCCATCCACAGCACCTTCCATTTTAGCAAGGATGCCACCCAGCCCTTTCGAGATGTCGGAGACAATCGCATGCTCCTTCATTGATGGCCCCATCTTGCCGATCGTGGCGATGAAGTGCTCCACCAGCATCGGCTGATTCAACAACTCAGCACGGTCTGCTGAGAAATTCTTACCGACCACCGAAGTCACGCTAGCAGTGCCGCGCAACCAGCCACCCATGCTCACGCATTGGGATAGATCAACATCCTTCATCTGCTCCATGGAGTCACGCACGGTCTTTTGTGTTTGGTCGAACTCCTTGCGAATGGCTCCCCATTGTTCTTTATCCGCTGAGTCCAGAATGGCCTGTGCATGAGGGCGCACTGCTTTGATCAGCCCGAGAGCTGTAGCGAGATCAATGACCTCACGGCCAATGTCTTTGACCTTTTCTTTGTCCTCAGCCTGAACCGAGACAAAACCCTCTGCTACGACCATGCCAAACATCAGAGCCAACTTCGTGCGGTCAGAAGATTTAGGAAAATCCAAAGCCCGCAGCTCTTGACGCCAGTTGGGTTCACCCAATTTATCCAGCACACTGAACACCTCGCTCGGCACAGGCACCACCACATCATCCACGACCTGACCAGGGAAAGCCTGCGGATCAAATTCCTGAACAGCGGCTTTAGTCGACTCTGCGCGTAAAGCTGTAGAGGAACAAAAAGCCGAAGCTAAAGCCAAGACCGTGAGAAAGCGGAAAGAGATTCGTATCATAATTAATCAAACAAAGACGCGATTCCCCCCAGAGGCAACCGCTTTGAAGGCGGATCATTGCACATAATCACTCAACCAAGGTAGCGCCCGCAGATCGCATTTCCTGAAAAACAAATGAAACACAGCCTCCTGCTCCGCCTTCCCGAATTTCCATTAGCCAGCGGCCATGGTGAGTTGGTGTTGAGAATTCTTACAGCTTGAAACCGCTTACCAGCCGCTGCGCACGTTCCACTTTTCCATGAGCTCAGGATCCAGCTCAGTGATGAAGCGGCTGGGCTTCATGAGAATATCCCCGTCATGAGCGCGGTGATTAAGCACTGGATAAGTCAGGTACAGCTCGTCCTTAGCTCGAGTGACGGTGACATAAAACAGGCGTCGTTCTTCTTCGAGACCGAGGTCACTTTCTTCAACGGCACGTGCATGGGGGAACATGCCATCGGCCATCCAAACGGCAAAGACGGTGTGCCATTCCAAGCCTTTAGCCTGATGCGCAGTCGTCAGAGTGACGGCGTCCCGATCCTCTTCCTGATCAGGTTTGTTATCGGTGTCCACGCCACTAAGCAGAGAAAGCTGACTGAGAAACTCAAGCGGATCGGTGAAGCGGCTGCTGTAGTTGCTGAGCTGCTCTAGATCCTGCTCGCGCTGTTCGGCATTCTTAAACTTGGCCTGCATGTACTCCTGATAGACGCCTTCGAAAATGCTGCGGATCATCTCGGGCGGCGTGGCTAGCTTACCATCAACAATCAGCTCATCCAGGGTGTAGGCGAACTGGTCCCAGCTCTCACGAGCCTTTTTGGGCACGGTCATCGGCAGCAAGAGTTCACTGAATTTTCCGATCATCACTTCGGCACTTGCAGCCTCGGTTTTTAGCCAGGCATTCCAGAGCTTTGTGGCGCTGCCACCACCGATACCAGGAATGAGCTTGACCATGCGCATGAAGCTGACTTCATCCCGCCTATTCACGGCAAACTTCATGAAACAGGCTACATCTTTGACATGCGCCTGTTCAAAGAATCGCAGTCCACTGGTGATCTTGAAGGGGATGCCACGACTCGTGAGTTCCATCTGGATCTCCATGCTATGGAAATGGGCCCGATAGATGATGGCGATTTCATTTAGATCCACGCCTTCGTCCTGCTGCTCCAAGATCCGTTGTGAGACAAACGATGCCTGTGCGCTGCCACTGTCCAATGGCACGAGAGCGGGTAGAGTCCCCTTCCCTTCACGAGCAGGCTGGAGGTTTTTCCGAATCTGTGCGCGGTTATTAGCGATGCTGGCATTGGCTAAAGCAAGCACCTCAGGGACACTGCGGTAGTTCACCTCGATCTTATGGGAGCGCGCTCTTGGCCAGTGGTCGGCAAAATTGAGGATGTTTGTGACATCGGCACCACGCCAGGAGTAGATGGACTGCGCGTCATCACCCACGACCATGAGATTGCCATCCGCACCGGTGAGCATCTCCACAAACTCAGACTGTAAGCTGTTTGTGTCCTGATACTCATCGACGAGCACAAACTCAAACTGTTGGCGGTAACGCTCCAGCAAATCTGGATTCTCTTTCAACAAGCGAACGGACTGAGTGAGCAGATCATCAAAATCCATGCAGTTTGTCTCCACTTTTTTGGC
>JAPLUM010000628.1 GCA_026397605.1 Verrucomicrobiota bacterium
AGCAAGCATCACCAGCATCCGCCAACAGCTTCACAATGGTATTCTTGGCAACGCCAGTGATGCGCGATGTGCTGAGAATGGAATTGCCTTCGATCAAGCAGCGAAGGACGGCGGCACGTTTGGCGGTGGTGAGTTTCTCCATTATGCTTGCATTTATAACTTGCAAGCATCATGCTTGCAACTACTTTTGCAAGCATGGAACAAGAAACTACACCCAAAGGAAAAGCTGGCGGCGATGCGCGGGCCAGAAAATTAACAGCCGATGAACGTAAAGCTATTGCAATGCGAGGCAGTCAGGCTAGGTGGACGAAAGATCTACCAAAGGCTATTTGCGGCTCAATGGAACAGCCTCTAATAATTGGGAACGCATCTATACCTTGTTATGTGCTGGAAGATGAAACGCGAGTTTTAGTTCAGACGGCAATGATTGAATCCCTCGGTATGGCCAGAGGAACCGCAGGCGGTAAAGGCGGTGATCGTTTGGCTAGTTTCGTCAGCCAAGACCGCCTTAAACCATTCATTAACAATGAACTAAAGAGTGTGATCGAAAACCCAATTAAGTTTGTGGTAAAGGGCGCTGTAGCCTATGGGTATAGCGCAGAAACTTTGGCGGATATTTGTTTTGCCGTAGATGAAGCGGCTAGAGCTGGGGTTCTTCAAAAACAACAGGCACATATTGCTTTAGAGGCCCGCGTTCTTATCCGCGCTTTTGCTAAAACAGGCATCACCGCCCTTGTTGACGAAGCGACGGGATACCAACAAATCCGAGCCAAGGATGCATTAGCTCGAATCCTTGAAAAATTCATTGCAAAAGAACTGCAACCTTGGACGCGAACTTTTCCAATTGAGTTTTATCAAGAGATATTCAGATTGAACGGCTGGGCTTTCGACCCACTAAGCGTCAAGAGGCCTGGGGTTATTGGGCATTGGACAAATGACATTGTTTATAACCGTTTAGCGCCAGGCGTGTTGCCAGAACTGCGCAGCAAAAACCCAAGTGTCGATGGCCGTAGAAAATCCAAACATTTTCAATGGCTGACTGGTGAAGTTGGTCACCCAAAGCTTATGGCGCACTTAGAAGGGGTAAAGATAGTCATGCGAGAAAGTGCAAACTGGGCAGAGTTCACGACTAAACTGAACAAGTATTACCCATTAATGGAGACAACAGAATTAGGACTTGAGGTCCAGATTGCCAAAAAGCCTAAAGCTTCCTGATTCATTTTACCGGATCAGCCTTTTCTAGCACTTTAGCAAACACCTTTTGGGCCGCAGAAACACCGCTTTCTGCGGCCTTTGCTTTGCTCTGCCTCTTGGCGACTGTCTTTTTAGACGTGCGAGTGCGTGACATAGATTAATGGCTAATCAGCGGTTTCGGGAAGCCTAAGGGCTGCTGCCGGTTTTGTGGACGCGGCCTCTTTGACAAAGTTACGAATAGGCATTGTGAATGGCTCACACCCAGTCAGCACCGCAAACTGAGATACAAAAGCTCGGAGATATGGGTATCCAACAGCAGGAGCATTCACTTTAGGAAAGTGTGAATTACGGAAAGCATCGTCCATCACAGCGGAGGTCTGAAAAACTGCAATGTATTGCATCTTTAGAACAGAATCAGGCTTCAACGGCTGAACCAAATCAAAAATCACAGCAAATTCTGAATCCTTATCTTCCCGATATATCGGCGAATACCTCAAGTCCTCGTTTGCCTGCACGTCGCCACGGGGCTCTAAGCGCAGATTATGGACAAAAGTGTGTGTAAGCCGGAATTCCATTGTGAGCAACTATGCCGCCAAAGCGAGTTCGTCAGAATTAGCGGCAGCGCTCACAATATCAAAGCGACCACCAGCCTCGCTAAATGCGTCGAGCCACGGCTCCTCAAAGACACATCCAACCTCTTCAAGAGCGCGGATCAACTCGTCCTTGGACATTGAAGCCAAGTCAGCGTCAAATTCGGCGATGAGTTCTGCGGTGGTCATGATGCTAATTATAGTTACGGGATTGAACCTTTGTCAACAACGGTAATACTGCTGATGTCAACGACTGTCTTTGGTTTGAAGACGCAAATTACCCTGACGTTTGGTCTATTTGAGAAAATACGATCAATTCGCTCTCTTTTAAATTTTATCCAAAGATCGTCTAAAAATGCATCAAATCGCATTCTGTTCACGATATAGCGTATCAGCTGTGAGTCATCATATTTTTTTCGTGGGAATGAAGATGATAAACTTGCGATAATTGACTCACGGGCGTGATTGAGCAAGGATTTACCCTGATCGGTTGTCATGTTTAGCAGTTTCTGTGGGCGTATTGTTGCCGAAAGCACTGCGTAGCGAACGTATTTTTTACCCCCAGTATCTGGGTTATAGGATTCAGCAATACACCAGCGCACAGCATCCTGCTTAGGGTCGGAAATACCTGCTGTGAAATAATATGCACCCTCTCCGAGCCATTTGTAATGCTCCGATCCAACACTACATTTAAACCCTTCCGCCATTATACTTGCGACTGCATTTTCCGGGCAGCCGTGATAACCTGTGTAAGTGGTCTGAGAAGTGTCTGGCATCAAAGATGCATCTCTAATCAATAGGGCCATGTAAAGGCAAGTTGTAATTTTCATATTTCAACTGACCCACCACCCTTTAACTTTACTTTACATACATTGTATGTAGTTATTAAAAGCCGCCAAAGAGAGTAGCCCGAGGTTCAGTTTTGAAGTTTGATCAATATTTTATCTCGTGATGATGGTGTGATGAGATGCGCGTGGAGTCACAATTAATGCAGGTGGCGGGCAATATGGCGCGACTGGATGATAGTTGACACCAAAACCCACACCCGAAAAGTTGCCGTAGCCACCCCCAAATGAAAAACCAAAAGCTGGATACGCAGGATAGCTTCCGTAAATTCCACCACGCCAAGGCGTGCCAAAGCCAGGTCTGGCATAAGTTTGTTCAATGGAACGTCCATCAAAAATAGCTCCGATGCTTGGTAGAACGGGAATAATTGGCTGAGCTGATGTGTTGGTTGCCTGCTGTCTGCGTGCGGCATCAGCCTGAGCGGCTAGGCCAAGCTCTCGAAAACGGGCTGCCTGTTCGGCCTGAGCCATGGCTACATTCAGTTCTTGCTCTCTTTTTGCTTTGGCTGAACCGATTTCCTGGCGCTTGCTGGCAAGCTGCTTTTGATATTCGGCGGCTTTGTTTGGATTGTAGCCCAATTTTGAACGCCATTCTTTAGAGAGATCGCTGAACAGAATCTTGGCTGCACCACTGGCGTGAGTGAAAGAGACGCCATCTGGGTGGATTTTTACGATTTCACACTGCCGGTAGGTTTTCCCTCTCAGTGTGGTGATCTTTGCGATGGGTGCCGCCGAGGCTGCGGTAAGCGCAAGGACGGATAGGAAAAGAATGGCTTTCATAAACGGAGGGTCTCCATCTGACTTGGTCAGTATCATGGAGAAAAGTGTTCGATGTCCAGTCAAATGAACGAGCCTGAAAGTTAAGCCTGCATTTGCATTCCTAAATGAGCAGCGCTAGTGGACAGCATTACCCATTGATGAAAGCAATTCTGGCACTCGAAGACGGACGTTATTTTGAAGGTGAATCCTTTGGCTCCCCTGGCACATGTTCAGGTGAAGCCTGTTTTAACACCTCCATGACTGGTTATCAGGAGGTTCTAACTGATCCTTCCTACCGCGGTCAAATCGTTACCATGACGTATCCAATGATTGGAAACTACGGTATTAACGGACTCGATCCTGAAAGCTCCCAGCCTCATGTGCGCGGTTTCGTGATCGAGGAACTTTGCACCGTCCCTAGCAACTGGCGGAGCACTCAGACTTTGGACGCTTATCTTAAAGAGCATGGCATTCAAGGCATTCAAGGAGTGGACACTCGAGCTCTGACCAAGCATCTGAGAACTCTCGGTGCCATGCAGTCAGTCATCACGACAGAACTCAGTGTTGAAGAAGCTATCGCTGCGGCCAAAGCCAGTCCGCCCATGAGCGGCAGTGACTACGTCAAGGAAGTCTCCACCAAAAAAGCCTATCTCTGGGATCCTGAAGATCAAGAAAGCCGGATCTGGGACATTCCAAGTCCAAGCCAGAATCGTGAAGGCGGACCGCTCGGAGCTTTCCATCCCCTGCCCCCGGCCAAGCACCACATTGTAGCCTATGACTTCGGGATCAAAACCAACATTCTCCGCAGCCTCCGTCAGGCTGGCTTCCGTGTTGAGGTCGTGCCAGCCACGACATC
>JAPLUM010000825.1 GCA_026397605.1 Verrucomicrobiota bacterium
TTTTACACAAATCGCCCTCGTCCATGAGCACAATGAAATACATATTATTAATAACTCTCGCATCCTTACAATTGCTTGGAGCAGAATCTTATAGTTACGATCCAAAATCCAAAAATTTCGATTGGAATCCAAGCGATTTGGAAGTGTCTAAATTGTCAAGTTTAGCTGCAGAGCTGAAGTTAGATGACACAGAAATGGGTAAGGCGATCCAAAATAATAAACTCAAGATGCAGCACTTTTTGAGTAGCCTGGAAAGCTATATCACAAAATATCCTTCTTCTTCATTAAGTATGCAACAACCTCGGGGTAGAATGGCTTTACCGAGCACATTTACTAACCCAAGTGCTTTTACTCGACTAATGGAAGAGGGTTTTCTGCTGGAAGATTTGAAGCCATCGAATGACCAGATTTCAGCGATGTTTTGTTTTTATTTCAAATGGAAAATGCAGTGTAAAGTCGATGCTGACAGTGCATTTAATGAGATGCTAAATTCAAACGAAAATAAAGCTCCCGATCAGTATGACATGATGAGATTTAAACTGCAAGAACACTATGGGGATTCTACAGTTACGGTGAAAATTACCAAACCGACATGGCAGCGCATGCATCAGAGCAAAAATTCGATCTACCGCCTGATGGCATTAGACAAGTTTTCTTCTTTTGAACAATCTCCTGCGGAGCTCTTAGCACTTTATAAAGAGTGCTTGTTTGGTGCATGTTCGTATCTGGAAATTCGTGCATTGGAAGCCATTTTAGCAAAGAAAGATTTTCGTCCTGAGGTGGAGGAATTATTGAAGAACTATCTGGCTAGTGGTCCTCTGGATAATGATGGGACTGTGCCAAATACCAGGGTCCAGTTTCAAAGTCCCGTTGAAGGGGCAAAAATGGCACTCAAACTGATCAAAGAAAATCCAAGCCCTACTGCTGACTTGCCAATTGATAAGCGCTCAGAGCAAAAGCTTCCAGCTATCAGTGATGCTAAGCGGGCAAACGTAGCGCCAAAGTCTGCCGCCCAAGAGGACACATTTCCGTGGATCTTGATTACACTGAGTCTCGCAGGTCTCGGAGTATTCATTATATGGATCGTTTCCCGCAGAAACAATGTAACATCATGAGAATGGGTTCGGGCGACTTTCCAGCCACGCCGAGTAGAGCTGGCTGCAACTGCCCAACAAATTGATGTGGTTCGATTAGCGGGCTGTATTCACATTCAAGCAACAGGGGCTTTTTGTCATGTCCTGGCCCAGGGAAACCGACGAGAGGACATTTCGACTCAGGCTGACGCGGTTCTTTGATCCTAAATCCGTGTTTCAAGGTTCTAGTTCCGCGTTCCAAGTTCTCTAAGTCAGTACTTTATGAAGCCACGCCAGCTCACTCAAAAAGTGTGCAGTGTGACCATCACTAGGCGCTGTTTTTAGTTCATTAAACTTGAAACTTGAAACGGGATTGAAGATTGACATCAGCCAACGCCGTGTAAGACGCACCCACTGAGGGTCGTTACCCGCTTTCATGTTACGGCTGCTACTCACTCCTCTGATCACTTTGACCTGCCTTCAGGCACAGGCAGCCGTTGATTTTCAAACTCAGATCCTACCAGTGCTGAAGAGGGCCTGCTTTGAGTGTCATGGACCTGATGTGCAAAAGGCGGGACTAAGACTAGATCACAAGGCTGGCGCTTTCGCTGGTGGAGAACACGGGGCTGTCTTGGTAGCGGGGCAGGCACAAAGCAGTGAGTTATTGCGCCGCGTATCTCTGCCGCGCACTGACAAGGATGCTATGCCTCGGCGGGGCAAGCCGTTGACGACTGAAGAGGTGGCCCTGCTCAAGGCATGGATCACTGAGGGGGCTAGCTGGCCCGAGACGACAAATGCGGCCCTGCACTGGTCTTACCAAAAACCTGTCCAAGCACCGCTGCCTGAGGTCCGGCAGTCTGACTGGGCTCGCAATGAGATCGACTCCTTTATTCTGGCCAAACTAGAAAAAGAAAAACTGCTTCCAGCGAAACAAGCCGACACGGCCGCTCTGGTGCGCAGGCTTTATCTGGCGATCATCGGTCTGCCGCCACCCGTGGAGGAGGTCATCCGGTTAGAAAAGCTGGGTTACCCACTGCCACAAAAAGAGATCGAAGCCTTGGTAGATCGACTTCTGAAAAATGAAGAGTTCGGAGTGCGCTGGGCGCGCCCTTGGTTGGACTTGGCCAGGTATGCAGACTCCCATGGCTTCCAGCGGGATGACCTGCGGGAAATTTGGGGCTTTCGTGATTGGGTGGTGACTGCGCTGAATGCGGACATGCCGTTTGATCAGTTCACCATTGATCAAGTAGCCGGTGATCTGCTGCCAAAACCCACACCGGAACAGATCGTGGCCACAGGCTTCCACCGCTGCACACCGACGAATGTGGAGGCTGGCACAGAACCTGAGGAAAGCCGCATCAATCAGGTGCTGGACCGCGTGAATACGACGGGGGCCGTCTGGCTGGGATCGACGCTGGAGTGCGCTCAGTGTCATAACCACAAGTATGATCCCTTTAGCCAGGAAGATTATTATCGCCTGATGGCCTACTTCAACAATACCGAAAAAGAAGCTGAGCGAGCCAACCCGAAAGTGCCGGGGTCCATCGCCTTTAATGGCATTCCTTTTGCGATGAGCTCTGCCTCATCCAAGGCTACCCAGCAAATGTTTTTGGATCAAAAGAACGACCTGGAAAAGCGCAACTCGGAACTGAAGAAGGATGCGGATGCACAGTACAAAATCTGGCTCAAACAAATCTCCAGCCCGGCTCAGCAACTGCCCGTGACAGAGCATGCCTTGGAGGTGGTGGAGTTTATCTCCGAGGGCGGCGCTAGCCATCGTGAGCTGGAGGACGGTTCCATCCTGCTTTCAGGCGAGGCACCCGCCACCGACACTTATCGCGTCGTTTTAAAAGGCAGCCAGATTCAAGCTGTGACTGGCATCAAACTCGAAGCACTCACCGACGCATCGCTTCCCGGACAGGGTCCAGGTCGAACTGATCCCAAGAGGCCCAACTTTGTTCTGAACTCGTTCCAAGCGGCCACTCGCCTGGCCGATGCTAACGATGATGCCACTAAGCCACTGTCTTTCATTCGAGCTACGGCGGACTTCTCCCAGAAAAACTTTGATCCGTCTGGTGCCATTGATGAAGACGAAAAAACCGGCTGGGCAATCAATCCACAGTTCGACAAACCGCACTGGGCAATCTTTGAGCTAGATGCGGCCCTGAATCTGACGGCGGAGACTGAGCTGGTGATCACTTTGAAGCAAAACTTCGGCGGAGGTCGCACGATGGGGCGCCTCCGACTTACGGCACTTACAGGCGACTTAAACTCCCAAGCACTACCGGAAGCCATCGCCACCGTGGTGAAGAAAAAACCGACGGAGCGTAGCCGTGAGGAGCGACTGGCTCTGCGTGCGCACTTTGATGCTGAGATGCCTGCACTCAAGGCTATCAAACAGGAGCTAACCGCCATGAACAAAAAGATCGCAGGCATCAAAGCACCGACCACCGAAGTCATGAAGGAGCTACCTCAGGCGCGGCAAAGTGCTATTTTTAAACGGGGCGTTTACACCGAGCCTGGCGCACCGGTAACGGCTGGCACACCGGCTATTTTGCCAAAAGATGGCGGCATGCAGAACCGGCTCGGACTGGCTCAATGGTTGATCTCCAAGGACAATCCTCTGACCGCGAGGGTGACGGTCAATCGCTGGTGGTCAGAGTTGTTTGGTCATGGGCTCGTGACCACACTGGAAGACTTTGGCATCAAAGGGGAAGCGCCCACTCACCCGGAATTATTAGACTGGTTGGCCGTTCAATTCATGAAGAAGGGTTGGTCGATGAAGCAGATGATCCGAATCATGGCCACATCAGCGACCTTTTGTCAGGATGCCACGATCAGTCCAGCCATGCTCGAACGTGATGACGCCAATCTCCTCTATGCACGAGGTCCACGCTTCCGGTTAGACGCTGAAGGTGTACGGGACAATGCCCTGGCCATCGCCGGCCTGCTGAGTTCAGCAAAAGGCGGGCCTCCCATCTATCCACCGCAGCCAGACGGCCTCTGGAAAAAGGTCGGTGGTCAGCAGTATGATTACACCACGAGCAGCGGTGAAAAGAAATATCGCCGAGGCCTCTACATCGTACTCAAGCGCGGCGCGCCCTACCCCAGCCTGGTCAACTTTGATGCCAGTGCCCGGATGGCCTGCGTGGTGAAGCGTTCCCGCTCCAACACACCGCTTCAGGCACTAACACTACTGAATGACCCCGTCTATGTCGAAGCCGCGCAGGCTTTTGGTGCGCGGATTCAAAAAGAGCAGGCTGGAGCCAGTCTCGACGATCAGTTGACTCATGCCTATCGGCTCGCACTTTCCCGCGCACCGACTGGGGCGGAGCTGACGATCCTGCGCGATCTCATGGCCACAGAAATGAGCCAAGGTCATGACCCAACCAAAGCCTGGTTCGCCATCGCCGCGGCCCTCTTGAATCTAGACGAGTGCATCACCAAAGGCTGAACTTTTCACCCATCCAGCGCCTGCATGACAACGCCACCTTTTGATCCATCACTTCTGAATCGCCGCAGCTTCCTTGGCCGCTCAGGACTCTCTCTGGGCTCACTCAGCCTCAGCGCACTGCTCGCACGGGATCTGCCAGCAGCTGGCAAGTCCACCTTTGATCCAGCTGCATCCAGACAGCCTCACTTCGCGCCTAAAGCCAAGCACGTGATCTATCTGCACATGATCGGCGCGCCTTCGCAATTGGATCTCTTTGATTACAAGCCTGAGCTGATTCAGCGCAGTGGACAGGCCTGCCCACCCGAGTTGTTGAAGGGAAGAAAGTTTGCCTTCATTGGCAAAGAAACCGAGCTCCAAGGCAGTCCCTTTCAGTTTAAGCAGCATGGCCAAAGCGGCATGTGGATTTCTGAGCTCATGCCGCACCTAGCCACTGTGGCAGATGATCTCTGCATGATTCACTCGCTGCATACCAATGAGATCAATCATGCCCCAGCACAGATGTTTCTGCACAGCGGCTTTGGCCAGGGTGGCCGCCCAAGTCTAGGGTCCTGGGTCACGTATGGACTCGGCACAGAAAACAGTGACTTGCCTTCCTACGTCGTCATGCTTTCCGGCCCGCCAGGAGGTGCCGGCACTGCGCTCTGGTCCACTGGCTTTATCCCCAGTGTCTATCAGGGCGTACAGTTCCGCTCAGAGGGTGAGCCAGTGCTCTTTCTCTCCAACCCAGAAGGCCACAGCCGCAGCGATCGACGCCATGTTTTAGATGCCGTCAAAGCCCTGAATCAAGAACGACTCCAAAGTCTGGGCGACCCCGAAATCGCCACGCGAATCAGCCAGTATGAAATGGCCTACCGCATGCAGACCAGCGTACCCGATTTAATGGATCTAACCCAGGAATCCAAAGCTACGCTGGACATGTATGGAGCCGAACCTGGAAAGGCCTCCTTTGCCAACAATTGCCTGCTAGCCCGCCGACTCGTCGAACGCGGCGTGCGCATGATCGAGCTCTATGATGCCGACTGGGATCACCATGGTGGCCTGGACAAACGACTACCTATCAAAGCCAAAGATGTGGATCAGGGCATGGCAGCCCTCGTGCGCGACCTGAAACTGCGAGGGTTGCTGGATGACACCCTCGTCATCTGGGGAGCTGAATTTGGCCGCACCCCCATTCGTCAGGGACAGGATGGTTCAGGAAAGAAAACC
>JAPLUM010000637.1 GCA_026397605.1 Verrucomicrobiota bacterium
TCCTTGCCATCCTTGCCATCCTTGCCCACCTTCGGTGTATCCAGCGTGAAGTAATCCGAGCTCTTCTTGCTCCACCGGATAGCCGTGGCTTTGTCTTCCTTAAACTCTTCCACGGTGAAAAGCCGGTCGAGTGTCAGCAACGCCTGATCAACGGGTGGATTCCCTGGTGCTTCAGCAAAAGCGCTGCCACAAAAGAGAGTGAGACTCATGGCTGCTAGGCCAAGAAAAATATTACGATTGGGTAGCATAAATAAAATCATATCGTCAGCACTCCGGTGCTGGTGCCAAAGCTTTCGGCTTCGACTCCCATATTCTGCATCAGGCGGACGAAGAGATTGCACATAGGCGTATTGTTTTTCGCATCACCCGTGACATGGCGACCGTGTTTAAAGCCACCACCGGCCAGGAGGATCGGCAAGTTATGCCAGTCGTGCGAGTTAGCGTTGCCGAGGTTACTGCCATAAAAAACGGCAGTACTATCGAGAAGGTTTTTGGCGCCTTCTTTCTTGGCTTTGAGGCGGTCTAACAGACCATTGAGCGCCGTCATTTGCGCCGTCTCAATCAATCGCAGTTGGGTGATTTTTTCAGGATCTTGTCCGTGGTGCGAGAGATTATGGTGATCTGCTTTCACGCCAGGGATCGTCGGCACATCCCCACGCCCCTGGATCACAATGGTAATGAGCCGCGTGCTATCCGTCTGAAAAGCCAGTGGCACGAGTTCAAACAGCAGATTCATCCGACCAATGAGATCTTTCTCATCCTGGATGTCCTGCGGGACTGTGGAATCGACTTTGGGCTTCGGCTTCTGCACCCAGGCCTCGGCTTTTTGCAGTCTTTGTTCCATTTCACGAACACTGGTGAAATACTCATCGAGCTTATCACGATCCGCACTTCCGAAGCGTTTCTCCAGCCGCTTCGCCTCCTCGCCAACAGTGTCCATAATACTGCGCCCTTCGTGGAGCTTACGCATCTGCGTTTTGATTTCATCCGGCGTGCCGTCGAGGAAGAGCTTGGCGAAGATCTTTGAGGGTCGCGACTCCGCTGGAATCATGACGCCGCTGCGTGTGTAGCTCTGACTGCCACTGCCGCCCGTATTAAACTGGAGTGATGGATAGCGCGTCTCGTAACCAATCTTTTCCGCAATGAATTGGTCCACCGAAATTGTGTTGCGAAACCCACCGAGTCCGGGGTGCCTAGCACCGGTCAGCCAGGTCATTTCCGACGCATGCCCATCGCGTCCGTTCTGATCAGGATTGCTCAAATTTGACAGGATGCTGAACTCGTTGCGATGAGCCTTCAGTGTCTCAAGGTAAGGCGTGCTTTGATACCCCTCACCTGCCTGCTCTGGGAAAAAGTCCGGCCCATAAATCCCCAAGGATGAACAAATCGTCACCAATCTTTTAGGAGGTGCCGCATCCACAGCCAGCGCCCGCCTGCCCCACATCGCATCCATAAACGGCAGTGCTAACGAAACACCCGATGTTCGGAGAAAAGTGCGACGAGAGAGGGTGGAGTTCATCAGAGTAGAGATTAGAGTGTATTAGATTACTTGCGACGGAAGGTTTCACTGAGCACGAGTTCGGTCACGAAGGTCTTCAAGCCACCGCCTTGCTTCAATGACTTTACGACGATGTCGGCGACGGCTTGGCCATCGGCATAACTCGGCGCGGCGCCGGTGGCGTAGGTAAGGAGTTTTTCGGTGAGGCAGCGGTGGACATCGGCGGGGTTAGTGAGCAGGAGTTGCTTAAAGTCTTTGATATCCTTGAAGGTGCGGCCGTCGGCGAGGCTGCCACTGGCGTCGATAGGGAGTGAGAGTTTGTATTGCCAGACGTTGCGGTTTTCGACTTTGGCGCTGGGTTTCTCACCTTTTTCTTTACTGCGATAGCGATCACGCAGGCCACCGATGACGTCGAAGCTTTCTAAAGCGAAACCAGGGGGATCGATTTTGGCATGGCAGCCTGCGCAGGTTTCGTCGTTCCGATGTTTATCCAAAATCTCGCGGATGGTGGCAGCGCCGCGTGTATCTGGCTCCACACCTGGTGTGCCGGGTGGCGGTGGCGCGGGTGGACGGCCGAGCAGACGTTTCATGACCCAGGCTCCACGCAGAACGGGCGAGCTGACTGTGCCATTGGCGGTAACTTTCAGAATACTGGCGTGGGTGAGTAGCCCTCCGCGTTCATGGTCGTCGGGGAGTTTGACGCGGACGAATTCCTCGCTCTTCGCGACATCCGTCCCGATGCCATAATGCTCGGCGATGCGGCGGTTGAGCATGAGAAAGTCGCTTTTAATGAAGTTGGTGATCGGGAGGTCTTTTTGCAGTAACTCGGCGAAGAAGGACTCGGTCTCGCCGACCATGGCGAGCTTGAGCATTTCATCGAACTCGGGGTAAAGGGTGGTGTCGGGGGAGGTGGCATCAATGCTGCGGAGGTCGAGCCATTGACCGGCGAAGTTTTTGACGAAGGCCTGGCTACGTTTATCGGCGAGCAAGCGATTCACTTGTGCTTTGAGCGTGCTGGGTTCGTGAAGTTTGTTCGCGGCGGCGAGGCTCATGAGCTCGTCATCCGGCAGCGTGGACCAGAGGAAAGAGGAGAGCCGCGAGGCGAGGGCGTAGTCACTGAGATGTGGCCCCGGCAATTCATCGAAAAACAAAAATTGCGGCGCAGTGAGAACGCCGCGCAGGGCGAGCTTGGCGGCTTCGGCGAAATCCATGCCTCCACCCAGGGCATCTTGGGCTAGCTTGATGAAGCGATCTGCCTCACCCGTCTCTAGTGGCCGGCGAAAGGCTTTGGCTGCGAAGTTTTCGATGATGTTCTTCAGCGCTGCGGATGGATCCGCGGGCTGCAAGGCAAGGCCGATGGCTTTTTCGCCATCCCAGGGATTTTTGATCTGCTTTTTATCAAGCTTCAGGATGGGGACATCGACAAAAACGGCTGCGAGTGAAGGTGGTATCGACTGAGCAGATTCGAGTGGTCCGGTGATCTCCACCCATTGCACAGCGAGGCCGCGGCCTTTGAATTCCTTCGTGGTATCACAATCACTGAGACGCTTGCCGTCATCATCGTAACCGACGCTGAATGGCAGCACGAGCAGGTGCTCGTTGCGGCTGAGATGGATGATGACCTCCACCTCACGAGGTTGATCGGCTGGCATGTCCCAGGTGCCGAGCAGACTCTTGCCGATGGAGTAGTTGTTTGCATAAAGCCGAACGGTGATGGGCTGGCCACGGCTCTGATAGCCGTAGGCAGAAAGGCGAACGCGGTAACTGCCAGAGCGGCGTATTTTGAAGTTCGTCAGCCCGAGCATGTAGTCGGCATCCGTGAACATGACGAGGGCGTCGTCGATGCTGCGGAAGACTTGGCGCTTGCGTTCATACTTCTTTTTTTGGTCTGTTGGCGGGTTATCTGACAGCTTGAGGTTATCGATGATGCTCTTTTGATCCTTGTAACTGAAACGCTCGGTTTTGACCTCAAGCGGCAGGCGGAGATCGACAGCGGCATCGAGTGCTGCATCGGCAGCTTCAAGGTATTTTTCGATCTGAAGTTGGGAAAAACGCAGTCCCTCTGCCACGGTGTCAAAACCATGCATGGGGGTGTCTTCAGGCAACAGACCAGCGAGTGGCAGGTCAATGTGGAGCAGGTCGCGGAGCGTGTTTTCATACTCAGTGCGGTTCAGCCGGCGGGCCAGTGTGCGGCCCGTTTTCTCCTGTGTGGCCAGACTGCTCACGTGAAGTTTCTCATCCAGCATGGTCACAAAATCCTGCGCAGCCTTTGGTTCAGGTCGTGGTTTCTTTTTCGGCGGCATCTCGCCATCGGTGACGGCATCATGCACTTTGACCCAGGTATCAAAAGACGACCGATCTGTGAGATCAAAGCTCAACGAAGTGAGATCTAACCCGCCTTTTTTGACATCGCTATCGTGGCAATCGACGCAGTGCTGGTCGATAAAAGACGTGATGTCCTTCGCCGCGGCGTGCACATGTGCGGAAAGAATGAGAAGGGCAAAAAGAACTCGCATGCAGGTGATCTAAGGAACAAAAAAACTCCTGCCGCAATTTCACTTTGTATAATCTGCACCACTGAGACTTTTGAGCACCGATTGCTGCCAGTCATGAAGTTGATTTTGAAGTTTTGTGGCGGTTTTTGGATCCGTCATGATGAGGTTTGTCTTCTCAGCAGGATCGGTTTTCAGATCGAAGAGTTCACGTTTCAGCTGGCCGTTCTTTTGCTCATGAATCACGAGTTTGAAGGCACCATCGATGATGGCACGCGGGCCTTCGTAGTCGGCCTCGGTGATGCGCTGTGGTTGTTTGTAATTGGTGAAGTCGCGTGTGGCTTTGCCTCCTGATTTTTTAGTGAGTGGCGTGGTGCCTTTTTGCAGTTCGGGGGCGATGTAGGGCTGGTTTTTTGTGCCTTTGAATCGCGCGCTGTTGTAGGCCCAAAAATGGGTAGGCTGCGCGCGCTCGATCATTTTGCCATCGAGCAATGGAGTGAGGTCGATGCCGTCTAGTGGGCGCTGAGGCAAGGGCTGACCCGTGAGTGCGGCAAGCGTTGGCAGGAGGTCGCTGGTGGTAGCGCGGACGTTGGTGGTGCTTGGTGTTTTGATTCGCGCAGGCCACTCGATGAGGCCTGGCACGAGTGTGCCGCCCTGATATATCACGCCTTTGGATCCACGATGAGGCGTGTAGATGGCGGACTCTGGTGACGTGCCATTGTCACCACAGTAAAAGAGCAGCGTGTCATCGCGGAGACCGCTTTCCTTTAAATGCGTGCGCAAGGTGCCGATGGCGCGGTCCATAGCGGTGATCTCGGCGTAGCGCTCACGTAGCACTTCACCCTGCGGGCGCTGGGTTTGGCTACCGGTTTCGTTGGAGGTGAGCTTGACCTTTTGAGTGTATTTGGAGGGCAGATCATCGTAGAGAGCTAGATCCTGCGGCAGGCCACTGTAGGGTTCATGCGGTGAGCCGAACCAAATGACGGTAAAGAAAGGTTTCTTTTCTTTCTGGGCTGTTTGGATGAACTGGATGGCCTCACGCACGAGGAGCTCTGAGCTTTCACCTTCAAAGACCTGCGGAGGGCCGCCATCGCGTGAGAGGGAAGGATTCAGCTCAAAGAAATTATCATGAGAGAGCCAGGTGTGAAAGCCCATGGCACCAGGATTCACGGGCGAGCCCGCTTTCACGGCACCGACATGCCATTTGCCAAAATGCGCGCATTGATAGCCTGCCTTGCTCATCACATGCCCCACGCTGATTTCCTCTGGGCGCAACGACCAGCCGGGAGCGAAGGTGCCCATACGGTTCGGGTGTCGGCCGGTCAGAAAACTGGCGCGTGTGGGTGAGCAGCTCGGGTGCGCGGAATGAAAGGCGTCCATGCGCAGTCCGCTGGCGGCCATGTCATCGAGCACTGGTGTCTTCACATACGGATGGCCATGATAACCGGTCTCTTCCCAGCCATGATCATCTCCCATCATGAGAATGACATTGGGCGCGGCATTAAGTGCAGAGCTTAGTAAAGAGAGGTGGAGAAGGCAACGAAGTCTCATGAACAAACAAAACGTGTTTTCTAGTATTGTGTATCGGCTCTTTAAGCACATAAGAGCGTTCAAAAATAAAGTCTTCCTATATGGGCGCACGAAACATACAGCCTAGATGCCATAGCTCATTCATATGCCTGACAATCCAGATGGAGCTTTTTCACCTGCTAGCCATAAGGAGAGACTCATGAGTAAATCCGTGTTTAGTTTAATCGCAGGTTTCGTAGGATGTTGAAGGATTTTAGAACCCATTGCCTGGTTTTGAAGTGCGCTCCCGGCTCCAAACGCAATCACTCTGCCTCTTCCAAACTTTCGTGCGACCAGCACGGGCTGACCGGAAAAGCTGGCCATAGCTTCATGGTGCGCAGAACTTGTGACTGAAATACCGTGATACATATGGAATGCTAACAGTCCTTTTAAAATAGGTTGGCTCTCCTTTGCATCGAGCCGCACCATGACATCTTTAATGTTCTGTGGTCCAAACTGCAATTCAAAGGGTTTGATCAGTGGGTTGAAGAACTGTGAATCTAGATGATCACCAGCAGAAGTAGCAGAGCAGGTAACAAGCAGACTTCCGCCCGCATGCACCCAGTCAGTGATCGCGATGATCTCAGACTTGGAAAAAGGATAGTCACGGCCCGAAAAGCGGCCGTTAAAAATGACGATGTTAAAGAGACTCAGCAGCTTAGGAGTGATTCCCTTGTTTGGATCAAATCCTTTCAGATCGCGCGTGCTTTCGACTTTGGCACCCTGCGCACTGAGCACGCGCGCCAGCTGAGCGGATCCAAAATTGTATTCATTATAAATGTCTGAACCCCCGTGAGAATCTTCGACCAGAATAGAGGTCGGACGTGTGAAGGCTCTGATTCCTGAAATCGACGGAGAAGCTCTTTCGATGATCGTATTGTGAAGAACGGAAGGTAAAGATTTCTTGATTGACGTCGTCGGTTTGATGTTGAGAGCCTTTGCTTCGGCGAGGGAATGCAGGTTTTTGATAATAGGGTTTTCAGGGCTGAGGGGGTCACCGAGACGAATGGCTAACTTTTGGACCTCATCATCGAGCATGGCCCCCTCTGTGGCCACTGCATATAGTATTGCTCCGTACACGGCGATCGGGCCGTGGATTTGGCGTATCACGATCCGTTTAGCTGTCGGGTACTTCGAGAGCGGAATGATGAAAGTATCTGTGGATAAAGCTTCGCTAATTTCGACGAGATTGCCGAGGGCATCGACAAGGATGACGCGCCCGTTTGAGTCAAAAAGCTGAAGCGCAAGATCTGACGTTTTATCCGCAGAAAAGAGGATGGTCGCAGCGAGGTCGCCAGTCATCAGACTGCGATCCACACTGATTGTTAACCGCCCGCTGCCATCAGGCGCAGACGCAGGCACCTGCCATGAGGCTGGCTGATCAATAAAAGCACCACCTTGCTGCTCTATATGAGTCACCCATGCAGGCTTTTTCACACTTGCGAATGTTTCAGCCTGCTCAAAACGCCGGTCAAAGCTCAGCTCCGCCACATCAGGTTCGGCAGCTAACGCCAAAGAGAGCGGGACCGTGATCAGAAGATACCAAAGCATGATCTTCATTTTACCATTCCACCCCTTGTGTGCATTGGGCTGAAGAAAACCCCCCATGATTATGATAGATGTTTCCGCCTCGTTCATTCGCTCTTTCATGAACACATGCTATCTGTCTGGTCTTTAGGCTACAAGATTATTTTCTCTGTGCGCCTGTTATCAGCGGTTTTTGCCAACGCCTATTTATATCAGGGAAACGCTCAGCTACAGCCTGAATGAAGCAGTCGATCATTTTGCCAATGGGCGTGCTCCAGTTCATTTCTGATAATATCACTACCAACGCAGCCTCATGCCGGCTATTTTTCCGGACGAATCAGGTTCATGGCTTGATCGGCGCGTCGATTGCACACTCCCGGGCTCTGGATGAGTTCTTTGGCAAAGCTGCACCATTTGGCGCGGACGCGGAGGCGCATCGACCGTGGGTGATGCGCGGGAGTTCAGCTAGCTCGGCGGCAGTGATGGCAGACATACTTGGGAAATTGGCAGAGTTCTGGTGAAAGTCGAGTCACACCTCCTCGGCGCTTGGGATTTTGGGCCTCAGGGATGGGCTCGGATCACTTCTTCCAGCAGCGCTGGGTCCATCTCGGTGAGGTGGGCACGCTCTGGAAAGCGGCCTTCGTTCACGTCGGTAACGTATTCGCGGAAAGCTTCGATACGTTCGTTTTGCATGCGCCGTTTTTCTTCCGCAAAGTTGCGGTAGGACTTGGCGTGGCGAGGGATGCGCTCATCATAGTCACCCAGGATGTCACATGAGAAGAGGAACTGGGTATCACAGCCCGTACCGGAGCCGAGGGACATGAGCAGCATGCTTGTTTGCTTGCAAAGCCAGGTGGCCAGGTTGTGCGGCACGATCTCGATTTCGGCAGCGTAGGCACCGGCATTTTCGAGATCCTTCATTTTGCCGTAGAGTGCTTTGGCTTCATCGACTGTCTTACCGATGCTGCGGTAGCCAGTCCAGGTGACATGACGCGGCACCATGCCGATGTGACCCACCACTGGAATGCCCTCGCGTGCCATCGCCTCGATTAGATACGGGCTACCAGAGCAATAGACGGAGCTAGCCCCCATTTCGAGAGCGCGGAAGCCAGTGCGGATGGCTTCTTCCTGGGTGGCCATGCCGTGTGGCGTAGATCCGGAAAGGAAAGCAGTCGGCACAGCAGCGACGAGCAGCGGCAGCCGCGCCTGGGCTTCTGGCGAATCAAAGCTACAGCTCATGAGATCAATCCCAGCCGCCTCTGCGGCAATGGCTTCCTCGGGGGACTTCACATGGATATGCGTCAGGCAGCGTTTACCTTTTAGCTTACGGAGATCATGAACAGTGTATTTTTTGCGTGGGCGAACCATAACTATTGTTTACCGGAATCTGCGCCAGGGCGCAAGCTTTCGGAGCCAGGACTAGTTAGCCTAGATGGTCACTTCAGCATCTTCTTCAAACGCATCGACGATAGGTTTCAAGATCATTCCTGCAGCCACGGTGTTATTGGTCTGCTCATCTACTAGCACGAAGCTGCCTGTAATACGATTCTCTGAATAGGCATCAAAGAAGATCGGCGCAGACGTGCGGACGCGGATACAGCCAATGTCATTGAGCCCAAATTCCAGCACTTCCTGGGACTTTTCCAGAGTGCTGATATTCACTTTATAGAGTACCTCCGTGACCACGGCACGCACATCATTGGTGGTATGACGAAGGTGGAATTTACCGCGCGGCTTCAGCGTTTTCTTGTCCGCAAACCAGCAGATCATTGCATCAAATTCATGCGCGCTTTGGATGGGCTGATCGGCTCTGACAATCATGCCACCACGACTGGTATCAATCTCGTCAGCCAAAGTAATACTGTAGCTCAACTGTGAAATCGCTTCCTTTTCTTCACCGCTAAAAGTGTGAATCCCGACAATCTTTGAGTTCATCGCCGACGGATGAACCACCACTTCATCACCTGGGCAGAACGTTCCACCTGCCACTCGGCCTGCAAATCCGCGGTAGTCATGGAGATTGCCCAGCTTGGCATCGGTTTGATCGGAGATGGGACGGATCACCCACTGAACGGGAAAGCGTGCCGCACCCGTGACACTCTCAGGCTTTACCTGAACGGTTTCGAGATGTTCTAAAAGGCTTGGTCCGACATACCATGGCGTCTTGGTCGAGTGATCGACGACGTTGTCGCCATTCAAAGCGCTGATCGGGATGGGCCTAATTTGGGGCACATATTCTAAACCAGCTGTGAACGCCATGTACTCAGCCACGATGCGATCATAAACTGCCTGATCAAAATCAACGAGATCCATCTTATTGACGGCCAGAACCACATGTCCAATGCGAAGCAGACTAGCCAAATAAGTGTGACGCATGGTCTGCTCGATCACTCCGAGACGTGCATCGATAAGAATGATGGCGAGGTCTGCTGTGGAGGCACCGGTCACCATGTTACGTGTGTATTGAATGTGACCAGGAGTATCAGCGATGATGAACTTGCGCTTTGGTGTAGCGAAGTAGCGGTAGGCCACATCAATCGTGATGCCCTGCTCACGCTCAGCGCGTAAGCCATCGGTCAGAAGCGCAAGATTTACATGAGCATCACCACGACGTTTGGAGGATTCTTCCACAGCCAGAAGCTGGTCTTCAAAAATCGATTTTGAGTCATACAGCAAGCGCCCAATGAGCGTGCTTTTGCCATCGTCCACCGAACCAGCGGTGGTGAAGCGAAGAAGAGAGGATTCGGTAGGATTGACGAGAACGTCCATGAGAATTGAAAAGTGAAAGGTGTGAGCGGACTGAGGAGCTGGGTTTAGAAATAACCTTCCTTTTTGCGGTCCTCCATGGCAGTCTCTGAGCGTTTATCGTCCGCTCGGGTTCCACGCTCGGTCTGGCGTGCTGCAGCAACTTCCGCGACGATTTCATCAATCGTGCTCGCCGTGGATTCCACAGCACCGGTGCACGTGGCATCACCAACCGTTCTGAAGCGAATAGTCATCTCTTTGACCTTCGGAATTTCTTCATCCAGAAGAGGAATAATTCCAGTGCTGGCATCCAGCAACTGGCCATGACGCTCGATGATTTTGCGCTGATGACTGAAATATAGACTCGGGAGCGGGATCTCTTCTTGGCGGATGTACTGCCAGATATCCATCTCCGTCCAATTGCTCAACGGGAAGACACGGAAGTGCTCTCCGAAATGCTTGCGGCCATTGAAGATATTCCAGAGCTCTGGGCGCTGATTCTTCGGGTCCCATTGGCCAAATTCATCGCGATGGCTAAAGAAGCGCTCTTTGGCGCGGGCCTTCTCTTCATCACGACGACCACCGCCAAGGCAGGCATCATATTGATTTTCTTCGATGGTATCCAAGAGTGTCACGGTCTGCAGTTTGTTCCTGCTAGCATTGTGGCCCTTCTCTTCCTGAACCTTTCCATCGTCGATGCTTTTCTGCACGCTACCGACGGTAAGCTTGGCTCCAATTTCATTCACGAACCAGTCACGATAAATCATCGCTTCTGGGAAATTGTGACCTGTGTCTACATGCAGTAGAGGAAACGGAAGTTTCGATGGGTAAAAGGCTTTACGCGCCAACCAAGCCATGACGATGGAGTCTTTACCACCTGAAAAGAGTAGCGCAGGCTTTTGGAATTGGGCAGCTGTTTCGCGGAGGATGTAGATCGCTTCGCTTTCGAGGAACTGTAAATGGGTAATGGCAGACATCTCTGTGATTCAGTTGATTGAGGCGTGTTTACTTTGCGTCGGTCACCAATTTGGCATGCAGACCACATTCATGTTTTTCATCCCCTTTGGCGGGATCGTAATAAGTCTTCTCATTTGGCAGGCCGTGCGCCTCGACATATTGATCGAGATCGGCAGGCAACCAGTTTAAAATAGGATTCACTTTCAGGCACTGAAACTTAGCATCCCACATTACCAACTGAAGCGTGGCTGCACGCTGTGGGTTTTGTTCTTTACGCAAAGCCGTTATCCATACTTTCGGCGCTAGTTCTTTCATGCCACGCTCAAACGGCTCGAGCTTCATGATACGGCTAAAAGATTCCACGCGCTCGACCTCATCCGGCATCGGCACCGCACCGCCATTCAAAGCCAGCCAATGAGCGCTGGTCATTTTTGGCAGGTAGGGCTTCAAGTTGAGGTTGAGCAGTTTTTGCGTTTTATCTGCGAACCAGTAGGTCTCTGGGAGATTTGTCCCATGATCGACCCAAAGAGCTGGCACAGTCGGCTGCATAAGCGTTGCAAGGTGGAGGATGACCGATTCATAAGGGCGAAAGTTGGTCGTCACAATGGCTTCACCTTGGGTAAATGCCCATTCAAGCAGCTCGTTGGGTGAGCTACTAGCAAAGCGTTGATTGATCTCTTGGAGCTGGTTTTCAGTCATGGGGAATGATTTGTCAATAAACCCTATCTGTAAAGTCTAGATTTGAAATGGGGAAGAAAAAACCCCGCTCGGTGAGGAGAGGGGTTTGTAATCTGGCAACGTCCTACTTTCGCATGACCTTTCGTCATACTATCATCGGCGCAACAGCGTTTCACTTCCGTGTTCGGTATGGGAACGGGTGGTGCCACTGTGCCA
>JAPLUM010000258.1 GCA_026397605.1 Verrucomicrobiota bacterium
TGGATTTTCATGTTGCGTCCTCTGGGAGCTACCACATCAAAGCAGGGCGTAGCCTTGCAAATCTCACCTTCTAGTCAGCCTGCGATTTTTGAGCTCTTAGATGAGCTGAGTTGGCATTTGCGTCTCAATCCAGTGGAAGAAGTTTGGTTGGATACCACGGCAGGCATTCGCAGTTCTCTCAAGGGTGGTATTCTAGGGCTGGGCCGTGCGGAGATGATCCTCAATATTGGTCTTCCTGTGGTTTCCGTAGTCAGCGCGCGTGAGCTTGCGGGTCTGTTGGTTCGGGAATTAGCCATGAACGCGGGCGGAATTGGAACGGCCTTTAGCCATGTGGTTCGGGAACTGAATACTTGGTTTTATCGTGCGCTGCATGAGCGTGATCCTTGGGAGTTGGATTTGACTCAGGCGCGAGAAAAAGAGACGAGTTTTCAAAAGTTCATCCGTATCACGACGTGGATCTGGATGGGGGTGGCCAAGATGCCTTTTGCCATCTTTTTTCTGCTAGCTCGAATCATCAGTGCTACTGCGTTAATGAGGCTAGAAGCCGGTGCAGATCAGGCAGCAGCCAATTTAATCGGGATGCAGGCGTGGGACAGTCTTCAGAAGAAATTGGACCTCTTAGATCAAGCCTGGGCCGCGAGTAAGGTGGAGATCCGACGTGGTCTCTCCCAACATCGGTTGCCTGAAAACCTGTCGCTTCTCCTAGCTCGCCACGTGGCACGTGCAGCGCGGGATCTCAAAGCTGGTCCGGGTGCTATGCAACGGACTGAAACGGCTCGAGGGGAGCCTATCATCGCGTACTTGCCCATGGATGCTCCGGCAGCTTCTCAGTTCCGAAGTTTTGTGGATCTTTCTCGTCAGGTGACGTTCTTTTATTATCAGCACGAATTGGGCATCAGCCTGCATGAGCATAAGATGGTAGCCGAAGAGGAAGTGCTGCATCAGAACCGCCGTGAAGATGAATCTCTAGTCATTATCCGGCGCTATTTTGGTGGTTTGGCTCACCCTGAAAGGGCGATGTGTGGACTCGGTGCAACGCATGCAATTTCACCCGGTCGTCTTCAGCTTCTGGATGAGATTTTACGAGTCAGAGAAGAGACCCGGGAGTGGGGGAGTCGTCTCAAAATGGCTCTACAAGAGTGGAATTTAGCTTGGCAGAGAAGGCGGGATTTAGAAGCCGCTGCAACCTTGAGTTTAGCAGGTTTTACCGTTTCTCGAATCCAGTTCGGTACCGAGGATACAAGCCCACAGTCCTTGCGTAATGAAGCCGCGCGGCAACGCATGGTGATGGAGCACGTAGAGACCTCCATTCAAGCCTATGAGGTGCGCATGGAAAGCCGCTTCGCCGCGGCTTTAGGCCTACTCTGGTGGAGTGAGCTCCAAGAACTGGATGATCCATTGCGCGAGCGCCGTGAGGTCCTACCCAAATGGTGTAGTGTGTACGAGTCTATGGCAGCTGCGTTGCCGTCGTTCAGAGAACTTTTGACCTGCTTTTTTGCCTTCCAGACGTTGGGAGCCCGCTTTGCTAATTTGGATGATAACAGTGCTTTCTTTACCGCTTTGCAATCGGTGGTTCCAAAAATGAATAACTTAGTCCGGCAGATCCTGTCGACGATGGATGGTGCTCAGTATCCGTTTACTGAGACGAAGCGTCCCATACCACTCAATGATCACCTACTTCAGGGAAAGTTGCCTGAATCGGTAGGTATCTCGATGAATCCCGGAGAAGCAGTGGATATGAAGGCGTTGTCTGCGTTGATGGCTGCTTCAACGTCAGAAGTGATCGCGCCGTTTGTGGATCGCTTCATGAACCTCTACCACAAGTCTTATGCCTGGCTGGCGGAGACTGCCGAAAAAACAGAAAACCACTTTATGAGCCCCATGAGCCTGGGCTCTGACATTGAGCTTTTGATGCCGGAAGAATTCGCAAAAATACGCGATACGCAGCCTTTGAAAAAAACGTCCAAGGCGGCGTGATTATTGTATCGGTAGTTCATAGCAGACGGCCTCGCGGTCGTTTCGCACCAGTAGATAGCGACCTGCTAAGACGGGATGGTTCCATGTTTTACTGCTTAGCGCAGCAATTTCCCCGAAATCTTTGAATGCCCCAGGATCTGCGGCGGCCAGGTGGACCGCCCCACTTTCACTCTGAATGAGCACAAGATCATCGACTAAAAGGCTCTGGCCTGAACCAAAACGCCCTTCTTTCCAAAGTCGATCACCTGTAGCCAAATCAAGGCAGGCTAAACGACCATCATCAAGGCCGTAGAGGTGTCCGCCATGGACGGAGGGGCTGTTGAACTGAGTCTTCATTTTCATGCTACTCCAGAGTTCTGTCAGGGTTAGATTTCCGCTAGGGTCGGATTTGACCTGCAGGAGCTGGCATCCCATCCCGTAGCCTGCTGATACAAAGATACGATCTGGGCCAATTATCACGGGTTGGGAGGCTTTGGGCCATTTATCACCACCCCAGATATGATCAAGTAATACTGCGCCTGTGCGTGGATCATAGCCTGTGAGACTACGCGCGTTATTGCTCAAAATGAGCCTTTTACCAGCCAGTGTCACCAGCATGGGAGAGGCATACGTGGCCTGGTCGTCGCCTGCTTTCCAAAGCAAAGTTCCTGTATCACGCTGAAACGCAAAGAGCATCGCACCACGTGGATTGCCCCCAGTGACGACGACTTGATCATCCACAAGGAGGGGAGACGAGCTGATACCCCACTCTAAATTCGTTCGCTGATTTGCAGCTAAAACGGAGTGCTGCCAGATCGGCTTCCCTGTATCTGCTTCCAAGCAATTCAAGAGGCCTGTGGCCCCGTAGGCATAAACACGACCGCCATCCACAGTAGGAGTTGCTCTAGGGCCGTCACCCCCTTGCCACTGAGTAAAGTGGGCTTTGTCAGCATGTGCCCAGATGAGTTGGCCTGTGAATAGATCATAGCAGGTCACGAGTTCTTCTTCTCCGCGCTGTTCCTGCGTGTAGGCTTTCCCTGAGACGACAGCAAACGCGGACCAACCTTGGCCGATGGGCTGGCGCCAAAGTTGCCTTGGAGGTGATTTTTGCCAGTCCTTGGCAAGCCTCGCTCCTGTGATTGCGCCGTCACGATTGGGGCCAAAGAACTGAGGCACATCAGTAGCTTGACCCAGCCGTGGGTCTTGAGTGGATCTGGTGGCACTTGCTAGCTGGGCAGAGAGTGGTGGTGCCTTTGCACTGCTATGAGCAGACCATTTCCAGACAAAATTTGGCAATCCTATGCCATCAACAGTCCCATCGACCCGCAATACCTGAGTTAATGCCAAGCCAATTATTACAAGTGTTCCCAAAGAGAGCAGTTGTGTGCGTCTGAGAAATCTTTTGGAACACAAAAACCAAAGCAGGATCAGGACCAGCGCAATGAGAGGGATAATGGCCGAAAGCCAGCCTTTGAGGTTTCTTTCAAATTCAGGCAGAGACCTCACGTAGATCACCGAAAAGCTGGCAATCAGAAGGGTGATTAGCGGAAACAAAGCCAGGCGGCGGAAGAAATTCATGCTTCCGATACTAGCGAAGGTCTTGACTCAGAGCAATCCCCCGAAAAGCAAACTAATCGGCGCGGTTTTCACTGCCTTATTGACCAAGATGCATAAATTCAGCTCCTTTTTCTTGTCACCGAGGGACCGCTGGCCTATGTGATGAGGGTGTAGTGGCTGCTCCCGGATGTTCAGCCCATATTTAGAGTTTTTCACTTTCATTTTGGCCCCATGACTTTCCTTCGACTGTTTGCCGCCTCAGTTTGCCTCATCCTGAGCTTAACCATGCATTCTCACGGGCAGACGATTCTCGACTCCTTGACCAGCGACCTGAACATCGAGGGCCTGGAGACGACCTACGATCCAGAAACTGGATTGGCTCTAGCCAAGGGGGATGTGCGCATCAGTTACGCTGACGTGGAGATTCGTTGTGGATCAGCTAGTTACAATGCGACGACCGGTGATGTGATTGCGCAGGAAAACGTCGTCGTTTGGAAAGCGGGTGTCACGTATCGCGGGGAAAATCTCACCTATAATGCCAACACAGGCGACATCAGCGGTAATTCCGTACGTAGCTCAAGCCCCAATGATACTGGGAGCTTTTTTTATGAGACTGAAAAGGTCGAATCCGAAAGTAAACTCGTGAAGCGTATCGAAGGTGGTCAGACTTATCTGACGACGCACGACTCCGAAGATCCAAACTTCCGCCTGAAAGCTCGGAGCATGACCATTTATCCCGAAGATCGAATCGAGATGAAAGGAGTGAAACTGATCGTTGGCAACACCCCGATTTTTTATCTACCGTCTCTGACACAAGCCATCAAAGAAGATGTCGGTTATCGTTTTACGCCCGGTTATCAGAGCCGCTGGGGCGGGTTCCTTTTAAATCAGTGGGGTGCAGTCCATGGTGATCATACTTTGGCGCGTTATCGCTTGGACCTGCGTTCGGCCCGCGGCGTGGGTGTCGGAGCAGATTGGATGTCGATGAAGCATCGCAGTAACTGGAACAATCTCACAGGCTTGAAATTTTATTATCAGTACGACACTAACCCCAACGAATCCAGTACGTCCATTGCTCGCGGGCCAGTGCCGACCAATCGCTACCGTGTGAATTTCCAGCACCGCATCTACCTGCCAGGCCCAGAGAAGAGTACTT
>JAPLUM010000744.1 GCA_026397605.1 Verrucomicrobiota bacterium
TTCAGGATCACTCGCCAGCGCTGCGAGTGGTTGTTTAAAACTCAGACGAGGCGGACATAGCGGCGCCCTGGCAGCGCACGGACGAGACGCTTCATTTCCAGGCGCATGAGCGTCACATTCATCGTTGCTGGGGTTAAGCCGGACAATTGAGAAAGATCATCAATATGGCGCTCCTCAGCATCCATGGCGCGGTAGAGGATTTCTTCATCGAGAGAAAGTTTCACGACAGCAGCAGGCTGCTCGATCACGGGGGCTCTAGGAGCCGTAGGAAATAGCGTCATCAGGTCATCCAAGACATCTCCGCCATCCATGACCAGCTTCGCCCCCTGCTGAATCAGTCTGTTACAGCCAGCGGAGGTCGGTTTGTCAATCGGACCGGGGACCGCATAGACCGTGCGCCCCTGCTCCGTGGCCTGCTGCGCAGTGATGAGCGAGCCACTGCGTAAGGGTGCCTCAACGACTAGCAGCCCACTGCACCAACCAGCAACGATGCGATTGCGATAGGGAAAGGTTTGTTTATCCGCGATGCGGTCCACAGGATACTCGCTGATGACGGCCCCATTTTGAGCGATCCTTTCGGCCAGCGCCATGTTTTCTGGCGGGTACAGTTTCCCGATGCCTGAGCCGAGCACAGCCACAGTGCGCCCTTTCGCCGCTAGGGCAGATTCATGCGCAGCGGTATCAATTCCACGCGCCAGCCCACTGATCACCGTAAATCCGGCGTAAGCGATCTGAAAGCTCATCTTCTTCGTCGCATTGAGCCCATACATGGTGGCATGCCTGCTGCCGACGACTCCCACGGCTTGCAGATCCCGCTTGGTCAGCTCTCCCCAGACATAGAGGACCAACGGCGGGTCATGGATAGCTTTCAGCAAGGAAGGATACAGCTCGTCCTCCTGCGTCAGAATCTTGAGACCACGATCTTGGATCTTTTTGAGTTCAGCATTCAGATCCACCTGACTCTCCCAGGCTGAGATCGCTTCGGCCTGCACCCGACCAATGCCCTCTGCCTGCATGAGCTCTGGGAGCTTGGCAGAAAGGATGCGCTCTGGCGTGCCTAAAAGTTGCAACAACTTCCGCACACGCACTGGCCCAACCTGTGGAATCAGGTTCAGGGCGATCCAAGCTTCAGTTCGTGTCATGGCTTATGCTTGGAATACTTCACCCCATAAAACAAGCAATTCAGTGAGAAGTCGGCGCACCAGGCTATTATTTCGATTTTGGGCGATGTTCGCCACCCACAGATGGCAGCCTTTTGGTCAGCATGTTGTCATAAGAACGCACCGAGGTTCTATCCTGATAAAACCACTCACAAAGCTGAGACAAGCAGCCTTTCCCCGGATCAACTCATGGCATAATTAATTTTCCTTAAGCCTCATCTGGCAGATGAATCTGAAAAACTACTTTAGACTGCCTGATTATTTGAAATAACTCGCAACTTCAGCGGACCTGAAATAAGAATTTCCATATTTAATCACGTCAAATAAAGGAATTATGACAAAAGTGGCAGTTAGAGGTCATTTTCCTCATTTAATAGAGGCCAAGATGGCAAAGTGCGGTTATACTTGATGTCCATGTCCACCCTTAAACGCACTACATTCCTCCGCCGCTCAGTCGATCATGTAACGGATGAACTCGTCATCGCCCTCGCAGGCGGAGAGACCATTGAGTTCAAAGCCCTCTTCGCAAAAGTTTTTGAAGGTTTAAAGAAAAAGAATGCTGTCAGTGGTGGAGAAGAAATGTTACGCCTTCGTTGCTATGAAAAGCTGCTGAAGCTGGCTAGCAGTGGTCTTGTTCAGAAGAAGGACAAAACGTACCGTGGCCTCGAAGGTCTAGATCAGGCTTCCAGCGTTAACCGTTTAGCCCGCGCCGACGAGTCCATCTCAGCACGGACCGCTAGCACCGCGGCCAACGCCGCAGCTGCTGTTTAATACCACCCAACACGTTTTCATCACCGTGGATTGATCCGTCCCCTTAGGGCAGAACAATCCACGGTTTTTCTTTTTCATAGCAGAGCTACGTGCAAAACCCACGTCCTTTTTGTTCTGGCGAACGAGCCTACGAGCCGCAATGCGAGGTTTTGCAAGAGGCTCAGCAGTCAGGGTTAGAGGGTGCACAGGCTTACATCCTGCTTAACGTTTCACAGTGTGAAAACTAACGCCGCGTGAACGTGACAGGCCAGATTATGGCTCGCGGAAATCAGGCAGGGCGGCCTTCGGAAGAATGAAGAAAGCTTGGCCTGGGACAATAAGGACCGCGCGTGATTGGTCAACCAGGCTAGCATCATTCTCCTGAACCCAGAACGAGCCATTGCCACGCTGAAGGAAAAAGAGGCTACGATAGGATGCAGCACCTGCTGTATGATCGCCCTCCCAGAGGCGGAGTCGGTCTGCGGATGTCGCACGAGTGCTGGCAGTGAAGCCATTTGCCGTGGTGAGTCCAAGACTCAGCGGGCTGTGATCCATGGGGAAGCCACTTCCAACCAATTGAGTGCCAACCTTGAGTGGCTGGTGGAAGCGATTGCTTCTCAAACCACCAGTCAACGTGAGCGTGACGTCAGTGGATCTTGCATGAATCATGAGACCTTCACCTGGAGCCATGATGCGGGTGCCCTCGCTGTCGCGGGTCCAACCGTCAGCAGCTAACCATGAGGTGCGGAAAGCGTTGGTTGTCCCGTCAAAGAATAGCAGCCGGTCGGCATTGTCTGTGCTGGTACCTGCTGTGAAAAGCTCGGCAGGGAAGAGCTCATCCGTAATCCAATGAGAACGCAGAGCAAAGGTGGCGTTGATCAAGCGGGCCGGCAGAGCCTCTTTGACGACAAGATTGATTCCGCTGGTCGCCACAGTATCGACGTCGAAGCGATGGCCTTCAAAATCACCCGAAGTGAATTCAATGTAGGCTTTGCTTGCATTCGGCAAGAGTGCCGTCCAGGCCTGAGCGCCAGATTGCAGCGTGGTTCCGTGGGTGCTGGTAATGCGACCGCGGAATAAATCAGGCTTCAGAAGAGGCATCGAGAAAGTCATGCGTTGAGAGAACGTGCGGCGCATCCAGACTTGGGTGGCACTGAAGGCAGTGGCTTCAGCAGTTCCATCCAGATTTGCATCCAACTGAACTTCCAGGCGAAGCAGGCCAAGATCAGCTCCTGCAAAGACTGAGGCATTGGAGAGATTGGCAAAACGAACGGTTTCACTGCCATTGTTGTTTTGAGTAATCACTGGAACCACGCTCAAGCGCGCCCAAACAGTGCTACGGGCATCTGCTTTGGCGCTCAAGAAATACCGGATGTCTGCACGACCGCCGGTCGGACGAGTGAATACCGCATCGACACGGCCCGTGGCAGCCTCAGAACTCAGCCTGAAGTTCGGCTGCGACGCACCGCTACCCGCATCAGTGCCCATCGCATACTCCAGTAAATTAGCAGATGAATCGGCATCGTTATCATCTTCGGCAGCGCCAGGATAATCCGTCTTCCAAGAAGCAAATGTCAGAGGAGCACCCTCTTGAGGAATCACCGCAGGCTTGACTTCCACTTCGGGCGTGGAGGAAATCAAGCCTCCATTGCGGTCTCTTTCGGCAAGGGCAAAGCCATTAGGGGCCACTTCAAAGCCAAGGTCGATGGTCATGTTACCCCAGGAGTCTGCGAAGTTATCCATCGTATTCAGATAACCTGTCTCACTGGTGGTATCCAGAGGCATGTTGTTCATGCCAAGTGCGAAGACGCCCGTGCTGATTCCATTAGCTGATGGCGCACTGACGCTGATGGCATTCTGATCGGTATTATCATCAACAAAAGAAGTAGAAGAACCTGCATTGGATAGGGCTTTCATTCCGACAAGTGAACCCACCGCAGCCTGCTGGAAATTCCCTGAAGGGACATGAATAAAGTAGCTGCCAGCCGCAGGGGCGAAGAGCAGGTAAGTGCCATTTGCGGCGGTACTGGTTGAGGACACTGGCGTACCCGTCAGCGGATTCGTGCCTGCGGCGAAGAGCTTCAGCGTCACTCCAGCAAGGGGAAGATCAACACCTACGTTGTAAAGGCCATTGGCATTCATATCACGCCATACAAAGTTACCGACAAACGGACCTTTCGGCACAAATCCAAAGTCAAAAGTTAAATTAACGTTGGCGTCTTCATCGTTGTCACTGGCTTTGTCCGCACCATTCTCCTGTCCATTAGTATCGGTAGGCTGTGCGCCGAGAGTCAATGTGTAGGAAGCTGTAGAAATACCCGTGGCATTCTGGTTAGCACTGGCGATCCCATCCTGGTTCAAGTTATCGTCAAAGCCAGTTCCGGAAATGCTGGTTGCGTTAAAATGCTGAAGAGCGCTTCCAGCCGCAAACATAGAAGCAGGAACTCGTAGCTTATAGGTTCCCGGCGGCACATTCATCCGATAGAGACCGCCGCTGGTAGTGACTTTTGAATCGACGACGCCGAGTTCTGCCGTTCCACTCATGCGGACAGCCTCAACAGTGATACCGGCTAGGGCACTATCGGTGCCAGCTGTGTATCTACCATCTGAGTTCAGATCGACAAAAACAAGATTACCAAGTCCAAGCCGGTTGATGAAACCGAAGTCGATGGTCAGATTCCCATCTCCATCGGCGGCATCATCACTCGTGCCCATAAAGCCAAGCTCTGAGGTGCCTGCTGGTGCTGTGCCTGAAGCCAAGACAAAATCAGCTGAACGAATACCGTTTAGTTCTGGATTGGCGTTATCCAGACCATCTTCTCCTGCATTATCGTCTGCCGTATTGGCCTGTGCTCCATACAGTGAGAGCTTACGATACAGCGGCGCACTGGCGGCGACAAAATTAGAAGCAGGAATAAAGACGAAATAACTTCCTGGAGGTAGGTTTTCAAAGAGGTACTGTCCCATCAGTGTACCAGTCATGACAGTCGTTGTGGAGGCGATTGGGGTTGCGCTCGTAGGATTGGCACCAGCTGTAAAGATCTGCACCGTGACACCACCGATACCTTCACCAAAATCTGCGAAGCCATTATTGTTGGCGTCATTGAAGACCATGTTACCGACCTTCAGAGTGGCAGGAGCCGGAGCATTTTTGAATCCAAAGTCGATGGTCAAATTCACATTGGAGTCATTGGCATTGTCTGTGGAGCCTTCAAAGCCCGCCTCTGCTGTGCCCGTCGGTGCGGAGCCTGCTTGGAGATTGAAGAATAGGCTGCTAATACCATTCAAGGAAGGCGTGAAGCTATCCTCACCATCTTCTCCAAGATTATCATCAGCGGGGGCAGCCAAGGGTTGATTACCGGTCACCGAGACCATGCCATGAAGCGGGCCGTTTCCTTGCGTGCTGGAGCCTGGAAGTATGATATTGGTTTTAAAGTTATCTGCGGCAATGTGCACGCGATAGGTATCCGCTGGCAGATTGCTAAAGAGGTAGCGACCAGCACTGTCAGTGATAGCACTGCGGAAAGGAGTCAAAGGTCCCACGTTAGAAGCACCACGAAAAAGGATAACCCAGACGCCAGCCTTCCCTTCTCCGCCATCATAGCGGCCATTGTTATTGGCATCGAAGAAGACCATATTTCCAACGCCCAAACTCAGTGGCGAAGTGATGCCTGTGAAGCCAAAGTCGATCGTGTAATCATAGTCAGCATCACGGGCATCATCGGCTGCACCGCCGGCACCAGACTCCACCGAACCACTTGGCTCAGTGCCATAAGCCAGCGTGAATGGTATGGAGTAAACACCCGTTAAAGCAGGTGAAGGCGCATTCAGTGTATCTTCATCAAGGTTATCATCCTGCGGTGCCGAGTCATCACCAAAGCCAGTCACGACAGAGCCACCAAAGAGTGCGTTCCCAGCTGTGAACTGTGAGGCAGGGATGAACATGAAGTAATCTCCGGCACCAGGAGCACGCAGCTCATAGAAACCGCCCTCTTTACTGTAAGTCTGCGCAAGTGCTGCCGTGGATCCGGGCACACTGCCAGTAGAGTATAATTCAATAAGGACTCCAGAAATTCCAAAGTCAGTGCCGGACGTAAAACGCCTATCACCATTACTGTCGTTGAACACCAAATTGCCAACACCGATCGGCTTCGGAGCAAGCCCGATGTCCAGGGTGAGATCAGAATCATGATCAAAGGTATCATCATCAAATGACAGGAAGCCCGTCTCACCATTTGTGCTATCCGGGGTCAAGCCGGGCAGCACGGTAAAATTAGCTGTGCGCACTCCACTACTAGTCACGCTGCTACCGTTGAGGTATCCATCCTGGCCAGCATCATCATCCGCAGCTAAACCTGCTGTATTAGCGGTTGCAGGTGTGGCCACCAAATTTTCCGCAGCCGCGCCTGAGCCGAAAGCACTCGCTGGAATACGAATATGGTAGGATCCTGGTGCGATACCAAAGCTATAGAGTCCGCCATTGAAGGTACTCGTGGTTGCAAGTGCTGCGCTAGCGTTAGCTTGCGCAGACCAGAGTTCTACAGTCACTCCATCGATCCCAGTTTCTGAGTTCGGATCAAAGATTCCATCGCCATTCGCATCGCGGAAGACAAGATTGCCAACCTGCACACTCGGCACGAAACCGAGGTCAATGGTCAAATCAGTGGCTGCATCCGATGCATTATCACTATCTCCCGAAAGCCCAGACTCAGCTGAGCCTATGGGGCTGAGCGTAGGACTAAGGGTAAAGATTCCCGTGCTGATTCCATAGGCATTTGGGCGACCTTCATCCATACCGTCCTCACCTAAGTTATCATCACCTGACTGAACACCAGCCACACTAGCATGGAGATACAGGGGCGCCCCAAAGGTGAACATGTAAGGCGGAACATGAATGAAGTAATTACCGGCCGACAGATTCTCAAAGAGGTAGCGACCATTCGCGTCTGTTGTCGTTGTGAATAATGGCTGATCAAAGACAGTGGAGTCACCTGCTTCAAAGAGCTGAACTTCCACACCAGCAAGGCCCTCAGAAGCTTCTGCACGACCGTTATAGTTAGCATCCAAGAAAACCAGATTACCAACAGCCACAGGCTTGAAGAACCCAAAGTCCACGGTTAAGTCCGTATTATTGTCATTGGCATCATCCATGAAGGCATCACGTCCAGACTCACCCGTGATGTTTTGAGGCTCACTATCCGGAGTCAAAGTGATAACACCGGATGAAACACCTACGACTGATGGCAACCCCTGACCGCCGCCATTCTCATCGGCATTATCATCGAGTTGGTTGTCCCCACCCTGGCCCAGCATGGATGCCCACCCATTGAGTAACTGACCTGAGGCAAACTGAGACGCGGGAATGTGGATGATATAATCACCTGCATCTAGATTGCTGAAAAGGTAGATGCCTTCATTCGAGCTGATGGTCGTGCGCATTGGCTGAGCAGTCTGAGGATCTTGCAAAGAGTTGAAGAGTTGAACCGTCACGCCATCTAGACCTTCACCCACATCATAAATGCCATTACCATTAGCATCGGCATAAACGAGGTTACCCACACCCACAGCATTGGGATTGGAGGGAGCAAATCCAAAGTCGATAGTGAGGTTAAAATTATCGTCATCAAAACTATCATCCGTTTTGTAGAGACCTTTTTCTGTGCCTGAATCGATTGGCGCACCGTCCGCATTAATGGCAATAATGCGACTGCGGATACCATTGATACCTGGGGAG